>JAFSBP010000232.1 GCA_017437205.1 Lachnospiraceae bacterium | reverse complement strand
TCTGTGGGATGAAGGTCCCGGAAACGTTCGCCCCGGATACGGCCTGTATGACCGCGCACTGGGTATCATGTATATGCTGGGCGTTTGGGATTCGCTGGAGAAGTTTGATAAATAAAGAAAAAAACAAAAGGTCATGCGCTCGTTCGCATGACCTTTTGATATCCACATAATCAAACTGCTTTATTTGCAAGGTTGAAGCGTATCTTTGATGGTGTTCAGGCATTCCTGTGTAATGCCGGTGACGGAAATGATCAGCGCGTCTTTTAATCCTTGCGTCAGCATATTTTCGGCAATTCTTTTCTGCTCATCCGTGCGACCTTGCACTAAACCACGCTCCAAACCCTGTTCTAAACCACGCTCCATGCCTTCATTTCTAAATTGATCCACAAATCTACACATCGTAGCATCTCCTTTCAAATTAGCGGGGATCAGTTCACCGTATGCCGGATCCCCCGTAAACGCAGCCAATAATTTAAGTAATTCATCCACATGTTGAATTTTTTCAGCACTCGGTCGGTAATGTTTATTCTTTCTCTTCTGTACAAAAAAGTCCGCGACGATGCGGAAATCACTCGTGAATTTACGAATGGTATCATCGTCCAGCCACGCGATTTCGACTACATTGATTCGGTAATCACTGACATAGTCGTCCAGATCCTCGGAAATATCCAGAAGTTCCTTTAATGTTTTGGGTTTGTTCCAGTGATCTTCACCGAAATATAGTACTAAAGTTAGGACCGGAAAGAGAGTTTTTTCCTCTCCATCAGTGCTTTTTCTAAGCTGGTCCCGGTAGGCGGCCCCATCATATCCTAGAACCCGAAGCACCATCTCCCGTTCTGCCTTGGTCTGGTTTTCCAGCCCAATCAGACCGATGCGTACATCGCCGTCTTTCCAATACTTAACCACATCACGTTCCTGTTCGTGAAGTTTGCCATCCGAGGCGGCTTTATACTGTGAGAGGAGGTTTGAAGGCTCCAATGCGTCGGGATGTACGACCTCCTCCCCGTCGAAAACCAGAACATTGACGATGTCAGCAAAAACATCCTCATAATCTTCCAATAGCTTCTGCGCGATGTCTTTTTGCGCCATAGTAATTCTCCTTTCATTTTAGCACACCTGTAAGAGAAAGTCCACAGGAATTTTCACATAAATCAAAAGAACAGAGCATTATTGCATAGCAATCCCCCCTCGCAAATCAGTTTTACATCGGATACCTGCCTCAGAATATGAGACACTAAAAATGCGCCCTCTTATGGGGCAATAGATGTTAGAGCGGCAGAACACCGCTTTGAAGTGAGGACAGAATAGCATATATGGGATATTTTGTCAAGTGACGAATTGGATTGAATTTGAGAGCGTAGAAGAAAAATAGTATATTTGGGATATAGAAGAGATGAATTTATTGCTTGCATATTTTGACCTCATGTGCTATGCTCAATATAAAATATATGTTATTAAGCCTATCTGGTCGATTTTCTTCAGAATTTTATTTGAAGTCTGTCATACCGGGCAGGAAATAAGGAGACAAGAATGAAGATTGGTTTTATCGGCTCAGCCGGACACTGGGGTTATGCATTAAAGCAGGTAAGCCATCACACAATTGTAGGGATTGCTCCCGGCTATCAGGAAGAAAATATGGCGGGAGTGAAAAGAGAACTTGAGGCGTTGGGGGTAGGAGTGAATGTGTATAAGCACTGGACAGATTTGCTTGAACAGATTGAGGTAGCAGTGGTTGCTTCGCGTCCGGATCTCAACGCACTCATCACGACCGAGTGTCTAAAAAGAGATATTTATGTATTCTCGGAGAAACCATTGGCGGTGACAATGGAACAATTGCAGATGCTTGAGGCTGCGCAGAAAGAATCAGGGGCATTTGTAACCGCGATGTTTGGCATGCGGTGTCTCCCTTGGTTTCGGACGATGAAGGATGCGTTGCCGAAGATCGGAAAGATTCGCCTGCTGAATGGTCAAAAGTCATATAAACTCGGCGCGCGACCGGATTATTATAAGCAAAAGGAAACATTTGGTGGAATCATTCCTTGGGTATCTATTCATG
>JAFSBP010000231.1 GCA_017437205.1 Lachnospiraceae bacterium | reverse complement strand
GAAAACACCGGAGAAAATAAGCTGACGTGGCACAGGTGGTAGCGCACTTCATTGGTAATGAGGAGGTCGGCAGTTCGAGTCTGCTCGTCAGCTCTTGAAAAACCCTTGTAAATCAAGGGTTTTTTCTTTTTCTCATATTGCTGGAAGTAGTGCAAAAATGCGAAATGGTAACCTAATGGTAACTACGGAATAAATATAATGAAAGCCGGGGCTTAAAAACCTCTTTTTCTTTTAAAAAATAATACTTCTGAAAAATTTTTGTTTACTTTTTTTATTTATGTGGTATGATAACTGGTGTATTTTCCCATTACTAGATTGGAGGAACAGGTATGGAAGGCGAGAGCAGGAATTTTATTGAACAGATTATTGATAAGGACTTGGCAGAGGGACGTTTTGACCATGTCCAGACCAGATTTCCTCCGGAACCTAACGGATATCTGCATATTGGACATGCCAAGTCGATTCTGCTGAACTATGGATTGGCGCAGCAGTATAACGGCAAGTTCAACATGCGTTTTGACGACACGAACCCCACGAAGGAAAAAATAGAGTTTGTTGAGTCCATTAAGCAGGATGTACAGTGGCTTGGCGCAGACTGGGAGGACAGACTGTTTTTTGCGTCTGACTATTTCCCGGTGATGTACGATTGTGCTGAGAAACTGATCATGAAGGGAAAGGCGTATGTGTGTGATCTGACGGCAGAGCAGATTCGCGAGTACCGCGGAACGCTCACTGAGCCCGGAAAGAACAGCCCTTACCGTGACCGCAGCGTGGAGGAGAACCTGAAGTTGTTCCGCGAGATGCGTGACGGCAAGTACGCGGACGGAGAGAAGGTGCTTCGTGCGAAGATCGATATGGCTTCTCCGAACATCAATATGCGCGATCCGGTCATCTATCGTGTGGCACATATGACTCACCACAATACCGGTGATCAGTGGTGCATCTACCCGATGTACGATTTCGCACATCCCATTGAGGATGCGGTGGAGAAGATTTCCCACTCTATCTGTACGCTGGAGTTTGAGGATCATCGTCCCCTTTACGACTGGGTGGTTCAGGAGTGTGAGTTTACGCAGCCTCCGAAGCAGGTGGAGTTTGCGAAGTTGTATCTGAACAATGTGGTTACCGGAAAGAGATATATTAAGAAATTGGTTGAGGAAGGCATCGTGGACGGTTGGGATGATCCCAGACTGGTGTCCATCAGCGGACTTCGCCGCCGCGGATATACCCCGGAAGCAATCAAGATGTTCGTGGAGCTGGCAGGCGTGTCTAAGAGTAATTCCATCTGTGAGATGGCGATGCTCGAGTATTGTATCCGCGAGGATCTGAAGTTGAAGAAGCCTCGTATGATGGCAATCCTTAACCCGCTGAAGCTGGTGATCGACAACTATCCTGAGGATCAGGTAGAGTATCTGGATGCTCCGAATAATCTGGAGAATCCGGAATTGGGAAGCCGTCAGCTTCCTTTCTGCAAGGAACTCTATATTGAGCAGGAAGACTTTATGGAAGTACCGATCAAGAAGTATTTCCGCCTTTTCCCCGGAAACGAGGTGCGTCTGATGAACGCATACTTCGTGAAGTGCACCGATGTGGTGAAGGATGAGAACGGAAACGTGATCGAGGTGCATTGTACTTACGATCCCGAGACGAAGAGCGGAAGCGGCTTCGAGGGACGCAAGGTAAAGGGTACCATTCACTGGGTATCTGCAAGACATGCGGTTCCTGTGGAGGTTCGCCTCTACGAAAATATCATCGACGAGGAGAAGGGTGTATATAATAAGGAGGACGGAAGTCTGAACCTGAACCCGAATTCTCTCGTGGTGGTAGAGGGACTGGTAGAGCCGGATCTGGCGAAGGCAGAAGCCGGCGAGAAGTTCCAGTTTGTCCGCAACGGATTTTTCTGTGTGGACACGAAGGATTCCAAGCCCGGAAAGCCGGTATTTAACCGGATTGTATCCCTGAAGAGCTCTTTTAAGCTCCCTAAGTAAGTGATTTGAAATGATTGGCTCCGGCTACTTGCGGCTGTATTAGCCGGAACAAGCAACCGGGGCCGTTATGTTTTAATCCAGCAGGCTGTGGCTCATTCTCAGCTTGTCTGAGAGCATTGCGATAAATTCTGAGTTGGTCGGTTTTCCTTTGCGTGTGTTGATGGTGTAACCGAAGACGGCATCCAGCACATCAATCTGTCCCCGGTTCCAAGCCACCTCGATGGAGTGGCGGATCGCTCTTTCTACACGGCTGGGTGTGGTATCGTAGCGTTTGGCAATGGTGGGATAGAGCAGTTTCGTCACGGAACCCAGCATATCCATGTCACTCATACACAGCTCGATTGCAGTGATCAGGTAACGGTAGCCTTTAATATTGGCAGGAACTCCCATCTGATGGAGAGCCTGACTGATGCGGATCTCCGGGCTCTCTCCAGAGGGAGGCGGTGTCGGCAATGCTGAAGATGAATAAGGAGCATGGATCTCCTGAACATGGGTAGGAGCCGCTTTGCTGCCGATCTGCTTAATTCGCTTGATGACCATCTGTGAGTCGCAGGGCTTCAGCATAAAGTAGCTTGCCCCCAGATTGAAGGCATCATTGATGATTCGCTCATTGTTGATGCTGGTAAGGATAAGAAATTTCGGGGGCTTGGTGATGCTGGCGTCCGATTTTGCCCGGTCAAGGACGCTCAAACCGTCAAATCTGGGCATGACCAGATCGATAACCATTACATCAGGCTCTTTTTGCTTGATCAGGTTGTAGGCTTCGAAACCGTCCTTTGCGGTTCCGACGAGATGCAACTCACTGTCTGATTGCATCTGGCTGGCGAGGGCGGCACGAATCTGGTCGTTGTGGTCGGCAATGGCTACGTTGAGTCCGTTCATAGTGGTAGTTCTCCCTTCTGTGAATAACATATGTATTGAGGTATATTT
The DNA here is from genome assembly GCA_017437205.1 of Lachnospiraceae bacterium. GTDB lineage: Bacteria > Bacillota > Clostridia > Lachnospirales > Lachnospiraceae > RGIG423. The sequence goes on along the minus strand of JAFSBP010000231.1, from coordinate 2,048 downwards.
TTTAAGTTAGGTTACCGGGACGGTCATGTGCACACTGCCCGTCTGCGGTAATGGTAGTTTAGCAAAGGAGAAAAAGACCTGTCAATTTCAATCGCAGGCCCTTTTTTGACAAAATAAACGGTATAAAAAGGTATTTCTTTCTGTTTGGTCAAAGATGCTTGGTAAATATCAGACATTTTGGCGAATTATGTGCGAAAAAAACGGAAAAAAATTCCGAATCTGGAAGGATAATCAAGACGATGTATGAATTAACTGTTCTGTTGGAAGAAAACGGAAAAGAACCGCTGTATGAGCAGATTTATCGTCATATCAGGGAAGAAATTCGCCAGGGAAAGATCAAGGCGGGAGAGAAATTGCCGTCCACCCGCCTTCTTGCCGGCCATCTTGGGGTGAGCAGAAGTACCACTCAGTTAGCGTATGATCAGCTGATCGCCGAAGGTTATTTGAGCGCTGTTCCCTGTAAAGGGTATTTTGCTGCCGGTGTGGAGGGGCTGTGTGAGATCTGTTCCGAGAAAAAGAATTCTTTTGACAAACAGACAGAGCAGGAACGATGCCGCTATGATTTCTCAACGAGGGGAATTGATGCGGACGGATTTCCTTCCGGCCGCTGGAAGAAACTGGCCAGGGAGGTACTGTCTGAGGTGGATACAGAACTGTTTACCCATGGGGATTCCCAGGGAGAACAAGGGCTTCGCGAGGCAATCAGAGATTACGTCTATTCTGCCCGCGGAGTAAATTGTCGTTCGGAGCAGATTCTGATCGGCGCAGGAAGTGAATATCTTCTGATGCTGCTTAATCAGATCATCGGAGAAAAATCGGTGATTGCTATGGAAAATCCGACCTATATGCAGGCATACCGTGTGTTTTGTGGTCTTGGTCATCAGGTAATCCCGATTTCCATGGATGAGCAGGGGATTGACATATCGGAATTGAAACAGTCTAACGCTTCGCTGGCCTATGTGATGCCGGCACATCAGTTCCCCACAGGGAAGATTATGCCTCTGGGACGGCGGTTGGAACTGATTGCGTGGGCGGCAGCGGAGGAAGGGCGCTACATTATTGAAGATGATTATGACAGTGAATTTCGCTATCGCGGCAGACCGATTCCGTCATTGCAGGGATATGACCGAAACGGCCGTGTGATTTATTTGGGAACCTTTTCGCGTTCTATTGCACCGGGAATCCGTGTCAGCCTTCTTGTGTTACCTGAAAAGCTTCTTGAGCGATATCGTCAATTTTGTGGATTCTATGCGACGACGGTGTCTAGAATCGATCAGGAGATTCTGGCGAGATTTATTCAAGAAGGGTATTATGAGCGCCATTTGAACCGGATGAAAGGTGTTTACCGTGCAAAACATGATCTCTTATTGGAACTGTTAAAACCGTTTCAGACGAGATTTTTGATTCGCGGAGAAAATGCGGGTATACATGTTTTGTTGGAGGAACGCAGCTGTGAAGGAAGTGATCACCCATTGCCGGAAGATGGAGGGAATGAGATTAGGACAGACAGACAGAGTGTTCTGCTTAGAGAGGCTTGGCTGGTGTCCCAGGCAGAGCGGGGCGGTGTTCGTGTTTACGGTACATCCAGATATTATGTGGATGGGCAAGCGAAAACTGCTACGATCCTTCTCGGCTTTGCACGGATGCGTGCGGAAGAAATCCGCGAGGCAGTGAAATTATTGGCAGAAGCGTGGGGAATAACGTCTTAAGCGGTGAAAAATTGTTTTTTTATGTTCAGTTAATAGATTCTTCATAAAAAAGGTCAATATCAAGAAAAAGTGAGAAAAATAAAGAAATCAAAAGAAAACAAGAGATAGTATAGAAAAATAGCGAGAAATAGCAAATTGCATTTTCGCGGAAAAACCGCTAATATATCAGCAGTGTTTAGCACTCGATGATAAAGAGTGCTAACAAACTCAAATAGGAGGACATAGACATGAGATTAGTACCTTTAGGTGATCGTATCGTATTGAAGCAGGTTGAAGCAGAGACAAAGTCAAAGGGTGGTATTATTCTGACCACCAGTGCACAGGAGAAGCCCTCTGAGG
>JAFSBP010000018.1 GCA_017437205.1 Lachnospiraceae bacterium | reverse complement strand
TTCCAAGGACGGCTGTCTTTCCGGCACCAATCTCCCGCTCTACCGGGAACTTTCCAAAGAGTTTCCCATGAATATCGTGGCTTCCGGCGGAGTTTCCGCTCTGGCCGATGTTCAGGCACTGAAGGAGATGGATCTGTATGGTGCAATCCTCGGAAAGGCACTGTACACCGGAAATATCGATCTGGCAGAGGCGGTCAGACTTTGCGCAGACTGATCGCTTCGAAATATACCGCGCTGCCATCGGCAGCGGAATGGAGTCACTATGATCACAAAACGAATTATCCCCTGCCTCGATGTCCGCGACGGACGCGTGGTGAAGGGTGTACAGTTTGAGGGCATCCGCGATGTCAGCTCTCCTGTGGAACTGGCCAAGTATTACAGCAGCCACGGTGCCGATGAGCTGGTCTTTTATGATATTACCGCTTCCTTCGAGGGGCGAAAGCTGTTTACGGAGATTCTCACCGAGACTGCCCGCTCCGTCTTTATCCCGCTGACCGTGGGCGGCGGCATCAACACAGTTGACGATTTTGACCGCGTTTTAAAATGCGGTGCTGACAAAGTCAGTGTCAATTCCGGTGCGATCCGCAACCCGAACCTGATCCATGAAGCGGCGAAAAAATACGGAGACCAGTGCGTTGTTCTCTCTATCGATGCGAAACGAGCCGACGGACACTTCTGTGTGTTTGCAAAAGGAGGCCGGGAAAACACCGGAATCGACGCTGTGGAATGGGCGAAGTCCGGTGTCGCAAACGGTGCCGGTGAGATTGTCTTAAACAGCATCGACACTGACGGTGTGAAGAACGGCTTTGATCTGGAAATGCTTGAAGCCATCTGCGATGCAGTCAATGTGCCGGTCATCGCCTCCGGCGGTGCCGGAAAGGCCGAGGATTTCATCACCCTGTTTAAAACCCTGCCAAAAGTAGATGCGGGACTGGCAGCTTCTATCTTCCATTTTGGGGAGGTGCATATTTTGGACCTGAAGCGAACTCTGGCAGGCGAGGGAATCGTGGTGAGAGTATGACACAAAAACTTGAATTATTGAAAAAGGAGACTTCCCATGCTGAACATAAACGACTTAAAATTTGATTCTAACGGACTCATCCCCGCCATTGTGGTGGACGCAAAGACCAAGGATGTGCTGACTCTGGCCTACATGAACAGAGAAAGCCTTGCCATCAGTATCGCAGAGAAAAAGACCTGCTTCTGGTCCCGTTCCAGACAGGAGTTGTGGAGGAAGGGCGAAACTTCCGGCAACTACCAGCACATCGTGAGCATCACCGCTGACTGTGACAAGGATGCGCTGACGATTTTGGTGGAAAAGGACGGTCCTGCCTGCCATCTGGGCACCGATTCCTGCTTTACCAATGAGGTGTTTGCAAACGATGAACTCCACTCCTTCTCTTTAGACGGTCTGATGGAACTACTCAAAGGCCGCAAAAAAGATAAGCCGGAAGGTTCCTACACGACTTATCTCTTTGAAAAAGGCATCGATAAAATTTTGAAAAAGGTCGGTGAAGAGTGTACCGAGGTGATTATCGCCGGCAAAGCGGATGACAAAGCCGAGACTATTTACGAAATCGCTGATCTGACCTACCATGTGATGGTTCTGATGACTGAAATGGGCATCTCCCTCGAGGAAGTTCGGGACGAACTGGCCTCCCGCCACATCATTGACCACAAGGTGAAACAGGAGAAAATGACGAAATGATCAAGGCAAATTTCCACACGCACACCACCTTCTGCGATGGAAAAAACACTCCTGAGGAGATGGTTTTGGCTGCTATCCGATTGGGCATGACTGCCCTCGGTTTTTCCAGTCACTCCTACAGTGACTCTGAGAATTATGGATTGAAGCCGGAAACCATCGCAAACTATCGATCGGATATATTGCGCCTGAAGGAAAAATATCGTGACTGCATCGAGATTCTTCTCGGTATTGAGCAGGATGTGACCAGCGATCCCCTTGATTTTCCTTATGACTTTTCGATTGGTTCCATGCACGGAGTACATAAAGATGGCGATGTTTTCAGCATAGATCACTGCGAGGAAATATTTGTACAGACAGTAACCCAACACTATCAAGGTGACTACTACGCCTACGCCGAGGATTACTATCGCCAGCTTGCAGACAGTGTTCTGAAGCACGATCCCACATTCATCGGCCACTTTGATCTTGTGACTAAGTTCAACGAGGGTGACAAATTTTTCGACGAATCCCATCCCCGTTACCAAGAGGCAGCACTGAATGCACTGGAGGTGATTGCGAAAGCAGGAAAACCTTTTGAGATCAACACCGGTGCCGTCTTCCGCGGTTGCCGTACCATGCCCTATCCGGCTCCATTTCTATTAAAGTCGCTCCATGAGATGGACGGAAAGATCATTCTGTCCAGCGACGCACATTCCTGCGATGGACTGCTCTTTGGGTATGAAAAAGCCACCGAGTTGGCAAAATCCTGCGGTTTTTCGACCGCAGTGGTCCTTACCCCCGATGGCTTTCGTGAGGAATCACTATAAACGATACCGTCTGCCATCAGGCAGACTAAATTGCAACATTATACAGGAAGCGTGACGGTGATCTGCAAAGAATCACCGTCTTTTATTGTCGCGCTGATTTTTCCGCCGTGAACCTCCACAATCGCTTTCGCTTTGGAAAGACCGATTCCATGACCACCGGTCTGCGAGTTTCTGGACGCATCTGCCCGGTAAAACCGTTCAAACATCCGATTTAAGTCATCCCTCGACAGCGGTGTGACCAATGTATTTCCGACCTCCAGCTTAATCTGCTTTGCAGGCTTTTCCAGTATAACACACACATGTCCACCCTCCGGCGAATATTTCAGGGCATTATCCAACAAAATCGATACCAGTTGGCTGATTGCCTTTTCATCTCCTGTCATAGAAAGCATCGGCTCAACCGCTAATGTAAATTTTTTCTTCTGCATCTGTGCCAGCACCTGGAAAGAGGCAGCTGTTTCGCTCACCACATCAGAGACAGGAAACTCTATTTTTCTTATGTCCCCCTGTTCCTCCATTCTCGCCAGCGACACCAGTTCATTGGTCAGATCCGTCAACCGCTTTGTCTGCTTTTGAATGTCCTCGATCCATTCATTTTCACCGAGCTCCATCTCCAGCACATCAGCATCCGCATGGATAATCGTCAACGGTGTCTTCAATTCATGACCCGCATCGGTGATAAACTGTTTCTGCTTTTCATAACTTTCCGCAATAGGACGAATTATTCTTCCCGAAAAAAAGCTGATCAACAGAAAAACGACAAAAAACCCAGCCAACGATATCCCCATGCTGATCCACAAAAAGCTGTGAAATGCATCCAATTCTCCTCTACAATCCAGAAAGGTTACCCTGACCACATTTTCCTCCGCATCCAGCCGATATCGGAAATGGTCAACAAACCCCGTCCCCCCGCTCTTCCCTACCACCTTCCGCGCATAATCAACTGCCTCTGATGAATCCACCGAAGCAATTCTTCCCGTATCCACCATAATCACGGTTTCCTTGTCCTCACCCAACAACACATAAAAATACCGCGACTTATAGGGTGTCTCCGGCGACATCCAGGGAGGAGGGAGTTTGTGTTTATCCCCCATCATCTCGGGAGGGAACCGTCCGCCATTTTCCGAAAGAACCATCACCAATCGGTCCGCCTCTCGCACCACATCGTGGTAATTCACAATATTAATAACCCCAACAATGATCGCTAGTACCACAAGCAGCGAACTCATGGACAAAAGTACAAACTGCCGCTGTATCTTTTTGATCATGAACACTCCTCCAATGTATAACCTGAATTTCGAGCCGCCTTAATCTGAATATTTGCCCCTAACGCGCTGAGTTTTTTTCTCAAATAAGAAATATATACCCAGACCACATTGACCTCCACATTCGTGTCATAGCCCCAGATTTTCTCCATAAACCGCTCTGTAGAAATCAGATGATGAGGATTCGTCATTAATAACTCCAGCATTTGAAATTCCTTGTTCGCCAGTCGAACGCTACCAGCCGGTGTGGACAATTCAAAGGTCGCCCTATCCAACGTTACATTTCCCACCGTCAAAGTAGAGTCCACCGCTGTCTGACTTCTCGTCATCGCCCTTAGCCTTGCCAACAACTCTTTCGTATCAAACGGTTTCGTGAGATAATCATTCGCTCCGCTGTCCAAGCCCAGTACCTTATCATCCACCTCCGACTTCGCAGTCAGCATCATGATCGGTATCTGATTCCCCTGTGCGCGCAATTTTTTCAGAACGGTAATTCCATCCATCTCCGGCATCATGATATCTAAAATTGCCGCGTCATACACTCCTGTTTCCAAATGCTTTAACGCATCAGTTCCATTGTAAACTGCCTGTGCCGAATAGTTGTTTTTTTCCAATATACATGTCAGTGCTCTTGCAAGAGAATGTTCATCTTCTGCGAGTAATATCCTCATAAATATACCTGCTTTCCGTTTGATGTTTCAACAATTATATCATAACATGTCCACCGTTACATTAACCATAGTTAAAATTTGAAACTTTTGTGTTTTTTAAGTTTATTTATGTTTTGTTCATTATACTGACTTACATAAAGGAGGTGCACGCATGGCATACCAGGCGATTTTTAAGCGCTATGAAATCAAATATCTGCTCACACATGATCAGAAGCAAAAAATCCTCGCGACGATAGCCCCCTACATGGCGTTAGATAACTACGGACGAACCACTATCCGTAACATCTATTTTGACACAGACAGCTATCGACTTATCCGTCACTCCATTGAGAAACCGGCCTACAAAGAAAAACTGCGCATCCGAAGTTATCGTCAGGCAGAACCGGGAAGTCCTGTGTTCGTGGAATTGAAAAAGAAATACAATTCCATTGTCTACAAACGGCGGCTGGCAATGCCGGAAAAAGATGCGATGGACTGGATTTGCGGAGTTGTTCCCAGTGAATCCAATACCCAGATTGCCGTGGAGATCAATTATTTTTTGGATTATTACCAGACGCTCCGGCCGACGGTATTCCTATCTTATGAGCGAGAAGCATATCTCTCCCTAGACGGCAGTGACTTTCGCATTACCTTCGATGACCACATTCTCAGCAGACGAGAAAACCTTTCTCTGGAAGCCGATGTGGGCGGAACGCCCCTACTCCCTGAAGGGAAAGTGCTGATGGAGATTAAGACTTCCGGCGGTATCCCCCTCTGGCTGACACATGTGTTATCTCAGGAACGCATTTTCAAAACTTCTTTTTCCAAATACGGAACCGCTTATCAAACCACGATTTTTCCTGAACAAGGGAAACGCTTAAAACACGATATTATTTAACTACAAGGAGGCACCTTACATGCTTGATTCACTCTTTTCCGGTCTATTCGACACAGACATGGCTACCATTATCAGTATCCCCGATTTTCTGCTCTGCATCGGCTGTTCTCTGTTCATCGGTCTCTTGCTGGCCTTTGGCTATATGTACCGCTCCCGCTATACAAAAAGCTTTGTTGTCACTCTCGCTCTGTTGCCCGCAGTCGTCTGTGTGGTGATCATGATGGTCAACGGAAACGTGGGCACCGGCGTCGCTGTCGCAGGCGCATTCAGTCTGGTCCGCTTCCGCTCGGTTCCCGGAACCGCGAAAGAGATCAGCATGCTTTTCCTTGCCATGGGCGCAGGTCTGATTGCCGGCATGGGCTACCTGGGCTTCGCGATTCTTTTCACCATCATCATGTGCGTCATCTGTGTCCTCTATAATCATCTGGATTTTGGTGCGCAAAAAAATGCCGCTATCTATAAGAC
>JAFSBP010000230.1 GCA_017437205.1 Lachnospiraceae bacterium | reverse complement strand
CGTTTCTCTTGATCGCATTGTAGATGTCGGGCTCGGAATCCTTATCCAGGTTGATAACCTTTGCATAGCAACCACCCTCAAAGTTGAACACGCCGTTATCATCCCAGCCGTGCTCGTCATCGCCGATCAGCAGACGCTTAGGATCGGTAGACAGAGTAGTCTTACCGGTTCCGGACAGACCGAAGAATACAGCGGTATTCTCACCATTCATGTCGGTGTTTGCGGAACAGTGCATGGAAGCGATGCCCTTCAGAGGGAGGTAGTAGTTCATCATGGAGAACAGACCCTTCTTCATCTCGCCGCCGTACCAGGTGTTCAGGATAACCTGCTCACGGCTGGTGATATTAAATGCAGCAGCGGTTTCGGAGTTCAGACCCAGCTCCTTATAATTCTCAACCTTAGCCTTAGATGCGTTGTAAACAACGAAATCAGGCTCGAAGGTCTCCAGCTCCTCTGCAGTAGGCTGGATGAACATGTTCTTTACAAAGTGAGCCTGCCAAGCAACCTCAACGATAAAACGAACTGCCATTCTGGTATCTGCGTTAGCGCCACAGAATGCATCTACAACAAACAGTCTCTTATTGGAAAGCTCCTTCACTGCGATATCCTTAATCGTAGCCCAAACTTCCTCAGACATGGGATGGTTATCGTTCTTATACTCATCGGTAGTCCACCATACGGTATCTTTAGAATTCTCATCCATAACGATGTACTTATCTTTAGGAGAACGTCCGGTGTAGATACCGGTCATAACGTTAACAGCGCCAAGCTCTGTCACCTGACCTACCTCGTAACCCTCTAGATCAGCCTTCGTCTCCTCTGCGAACAATACTTCATAAGAAGGATTGTACACAATCTCGGTGCTGCCGGTAATGCCATACTTTTCCAAATTAATCTTTGACATTTGTTTAAATCCTCTTTCTTTTTAATTTTTTACTAACATTATGCACTTTGTATATTCATGGCAAAAAACCAAAACGTATGCTCGTACGCCAATTTTTTTCCAAATGCACCCATGTTAATTCTTCCTTAATTATACAGGATAATAGGGGCTTTCGTCAACATTTTTTGCGACATTTTTTTCACAATTTTAATGCAAAAATACCCTCAAAACATATCATATTTCCCAAATTTAACCGACAATGTCTTATTGCAGACCAAGAAATGCCCGTACAGTCGCTTCCATCTCCTCCGGCAGACAATTTCCCGTGTGGAGAATCGGCGCATCGTACAGATCTGTCACGGCCTTTGGCACATTCACTTTGGACACCTCATGTAGCTTATCCATCAGTTCCTTCCAGTCCGCATCTGCTTTTTCTCTCAATGCACTAAGAACACTCGCAGGGAACTTATAAGGACTCGCCGTGGACGCAATCAACATAGGCGTCTCATCTCCGGAAACCTCCTGGTACTTGCTGCTGACCACTGCCGCAACCGCAGTGTGGGGTTCTAAAACGTATCCGTAGGTATTGGCGCAGGCATTGATCGCAAACGCAACCTCTCTCTCTGTAGCAAAGCCACCGTAAAACTCAGAAAGACTTTTTCGCATCTCATCAGTAATCTGATAACTTCCGTTCTCAGAAAGTTCTCTCATCAGTTCTGCAGTCTTCACCGCATCTTTTTCACACAGCCAATAGAGAAGACGTTCCAGATTGCTGGAAATCAAAATATCCATGGAAGGAGATGTGGTCAGTACAAACTCTCTCTTTCGGTCATAATTTCCGCTGCGGAAGAAATCAGTGAGAACCTTGTTTTCATTTGATGCACACACCAGCTTCTTAATGGGAAGTCCCATACCCTTCGCTAACCATGCCGCCAATATATTTCCAAAATTTCCGGTGGGCACCGTCACATTGATCTCACTTCCGCTCTCAATCTCGCCGGCCTCTACCAGACGTGTGTAAGCATACACATAATACACAACCTGAGGGATCAAACGGCCGATATTGATAGAGTTTGCGGAGGAAAACACGAATCCGGCATCTGCCGCATCTTCCTTAAGCTTCGCATCTGCGAACAGACGCTTCACTCCGCTCTGCGCATCATCAAAGTTTCCTTTTATCGCAGTCACACGGGTATTCGCACCTTTCTGTGTCACCATCTGAAGGCGCTGCACCTCACTCACGCCATCCTCGGGAAAATAAACCATAATCCGTGTTCCGGGCACATCCGCAAAGCCAGACAATGCAGCCTTTCCCGTATCACCGGAGGTCGCCGTCAGAATCACGATTTCTTTGTCAAGACCATTCTTTTTTGCCGCCGTAGTCATCAGGTAGGGCAAGATGGAAAGTGCCATATCCTTAAACGCGATAGTCGGCCCGTGAAACAGCTCGAGAAAATAATCCTCTCCCACCTTTGCAAGCGGAACGATTTCCTCCGTATCAAACTTTTCATCGTAAGCTCCTGTAATACAAGCTTTCAGTTCTTCCTCCGTGTAATCGGTGAAATAGAGCTTCATCACACTGTACGCCAGCTCACGGTAATCCATCTTACACATCTCATCAATGGTATTCTCAAACGCCGGGATATGTGTGGGAACAAAAAGTCCTCCATCGTTTGCTAAGCCCTGTAAAATCGCCTCCGAGGGCTTCACCGGGCCATGGCCTCCTCTTGTACTGTAATATAACATTTCCTTATCCATAGTCTACTCCTCACTTATGCTTACTGTTATTTGACAATCTCACAGGGAACCGCTTTCACATAGCGGATCAAATCCTCCGGACTGAGTTTAACCTGAACACCTCGCGCTCCTGCGCTAACCGCAATCTTATCAAATAGCAGTGCGGTTTCCTCAATGTATACAGGATAATCTTTTTTCATGCCGATGGGTGAACATCCCCCGCGAATATATCCGGTGAGACCGAGAAGCTCTTTCATCTGAGTCATCTCAATCCGCTTATCCCCTGCAGCGACAGCGCATTTTTTTAAATCCAGTTCCTCATTCACCGGTATACAGAAAACTATAATACCACGTTTTTCTCCTCTTGTCACCAATGTTTTAAACATTGTATCGGGATCCATGCCACATTTTTTTGCTGCAAGCAGACCGCTCAAGTTGTTTTCGTCATATTCATAGGTGATCGTCTCATAAGTTATGTGCGCCTGATCTAAGAGGCGCATCACATTCGTTTTATTGGTGTTTGGTTTCATCTTTTCTCTCCAGCACCTCTCTGGCATTGGCAAGCATCATCTTGATACGGTTCTCTTGATTAATCTGCGTCGCTCCGGCATCGTAATCGATGGCCACAATATTCACATCGCGGTTGCCTTCCTTGATCGGTTTCATCATGCCCTT
>JAFSBP010000229.1 GCA_017437205.1 Lachnospiraceae bacterium | reverse complement strand
GCCATCTGGCTGGATCTCACGGAGAGGTGCCGTCTGCGGTGTTGCTATATAGCCGGGGCCAATACCATTACATTGAATATTATACTCACCATATTCAGATGCAATGTTTCTGGTCAGCATCTTCAGACCACCCTTAGCTGCTGCGTAAGCGGATACGGTCTCACGGCCAAGCTCGGACATCATGGAGCAGATGTTGATGATCTTTCCGTGGCCCTTCTTGATCATGGAAGGGATAACTGCCTTGGAGACGATGAAGGGACCGTTCAGGTCGATATCGATTACCTGACGGAACTCAGCTGCGGTCATCTCACACATGGGGATACGCTTGATGATACCTGCGTTGTTTACCAGAATGTCGATCACGCCGACTTCTTCCTCAACCTGCTTAACGAATGCGTTTACCGCGTCCTCGTTGGTAACGTCGCACACATAGCCGTGAGCCTTAATACCCTCTGCCTCGTAGGAAGCTAAGCCTCTGTCAACCAGCTCTTGCTTAATATCGTTGAATACGATGGTTGCGCCTGCCTCTGCGTAAGCCTTCGCGATCGCAAAGCCGATACCGTAGGAAGCACCGGTAATCAGGGCAACTTTTCCTGTCAAATCAAATTTGGACATTGTAATTTCCTCCTGTTCATTTTCTATAGATATCGTCATTAAAACGTTATCTTTATGTTATCTTTTTTGACCTTAATTATCGCAGATCCTTGGTTGCGATATGGTCCATATCGGTGAATTCCTGATTCTCGCCGCACATAGCCCAGATGAAAGAGTAGTTTCTGGTACCAACACCGCTGTGGATAGACCAGCTGGGGGAGATAACTGCCTCCTCATTGTGCATGATAATGTGTCTGGTCTCGGTGGGCTCGCCCATCATGTGGAATACCACATCGTTCTCGTCCATATCCAGATACAGATAAACCTCCATACGTCTGTCATGGGTATGGCAGGGCATGGTGTTCCAGTTGGAACCAACCTCAAGCTGGGTCAGACCCATCGCCAGCTGACAGCTTTTCATTACTTCAGGATGGATGTACTGGTTGATCACGCGCTTATTGCACTCCTCTGCAGAACCGCAGGGAACCTTCTTTGCCTTCGTGATATCGATCTTAACGGTAGGATAGGTGGTGTGTGCGGGGCAGGAGCTCACATAAAACTTCGCGGGAGCGTTCTCGTCCACGCTCTTGAAGGTGATATCCTTATTTCCCATACCGATAAACATACCATCGCGGGGATTCATCTCATACTCAACGCCGTCAACGGTGATCACACCCTTGCCACCGATGTTGATGCAGCCCATCTCTCTTCTCTGAAGGAAATAATCTGCTGCCAGTTCCTTTCCGGCCTCCAGTTTCAGTGTCTCCTTTACGGGCATCACGCCTGCGGTGATGATACGGTCAATGTGGCTGTAAACCATCTTAATATTGTCCGGGGTGAAAAGACCGGAGATGTGGAATTCCTCACGAAGTCTTTCCGTAGTGTAATGCTTTACATCTTTTGCATTTGCTGCCTGACGTACTTCCATGTTCATTTGCTCCTTTCGGGGTGATTTTTGGACGCAAAACGTCCTGTTGGCTTTATCCTACCATAGATAATTTACAAGTTTATTGCAAAATAGGAGATATTTGTTGCAATTCTCACCATTTTGGCGTATGATAGGTACAAGGGCAAGGAGGAAGTGAGATGAAATGTTATTTTGACACCTGCAGCGAGGCGATTAAGAACGCTTCAGAGACAAAAAGCTTTGGCTTTTTCTATTCGGACAGTAAAAATCAAAATCAGGAGGTTCACGTCCATGAGTGCTGTGAACTGTTTTTCTGCGTTGCCGGCGGCAACAGCTTCCTGATCGATGATAAGGTCTATGACATCAGCGACGGTGACATCTTTGTGATCAATCAGTTCGAAGCGCACAAGGTTGTGCCGGACAAACGGGAGTTTTTTTCGCGCTACGTGATGCATATACATCCTTCTTTTTTATATGAAAATTCCGTGGGCAATGTAAATCTTGCGGATTGCTTTTACACCTCGGGCAGGGTGGCGAAAATGTCACTGTCACTGGCTGAGGTGAAGCGGATGACCGAGCTGTTTGAGGCGATTCGGGTGGACTATGACTACGGGGATGAGATGTATAAAAAGCTTCGGGCGGTGGAGATACTTCTGGAGACAGCCAGACTGTTTTCCATCCATCAAGGTAACCTCTCCGATGAATTCAGCCATAAAACTGTTCAGCTGGCGATCGATTACATTAATCGTAATTATTCTTCTGAGTTGACATTAGATGCGGTGGCGAAGAGTGCGTTCGTCTCGGCAAATCAACTGGGAAGACTATTTAATTGCTACTGTGGAACGACGGTAAACAAATATATTATCAGTAAGCGGATCACGGAGGCGAAGAAGCTTTTAGCCGGCGGTCACAGTGTGACTGAGACAGCGTTTATGTGCGGGTTCAATGATTACGCGAATTTCATCCGGGCATTTAAGAAGGCGGTGGGCGTGCCGCCGGGAAAATACCGGGGAGGGGAGAAATAAGGGAGGCCGAAGT
>JAFSBP010000228.1 GCA_017437205.1 Lachnospiraceae bacterium | reverse complement strand
GTCCGTTAAATACGGTGGTCTGAACAGGAACCACAACAGCTTTACCATCGATAGTAATCGTAATGATACCAGTAGCGTCATTTACATCAGAAATACGTACATTTGTTACTCCGGCATAGTCCGAAGCTGTATCCTCGTTATTGCTGTTGTTATCCTGGCCGTTCTGCCCGCCAGAAGGCTTCCCGGAATCATCTCCCTCATCGGAGCCATCATCCGATTCGCCATCGTTGTCGTCTGTACTGTCATTTTCGTCACCGGAATTTCCGTTGCTGCCGCCATTGCCGCCTTCGTCACCAGAACCATTCTGGTCACCGGAATTATTTCCACCATTAGAACCATTGCCAGTGGTGGGATGATTGTTGCCGGTACCGTTGGTTCCGCCGTTGGAAGTAGTAGGATCGGTAGCCTGGTCATCATCACCGGGGAGTTCAAGATTCTTGTCATCGTCAGGATCAGTGGTTTGAGTAGTGGAGATGGTAGAACCATTTCCATCACTTCCGCCACGGCTACCCTCGAACTGCTGCCCAAGAAGCATGGATAACAGCCAGATCAGCAATAGGATAAGAATAATTCCTGTAGCCATTAAAATTACCCTGTGCCGAGTTTTATATCCACTCTTGACTTCCTCGGATTCAGATTCATCAGCAGACTCATCTTCTTCCTCCGCAGGCTCGACGTCTTCAGTCACCGCTTCTTCATCCGTATCATCTTCCGCGTCATCAAAGTCCTGCTCATTTGCAGGATTTTCGTCAGAAGAATCGTCTTCGGGTGTAGCATCGGTTTCCTCTGAATTTTCGTCAGCAACTTCGGCGACTGTTGTAACCTTTTCTTCTTCGACATTCTCGTCCTGAAGATCAGTTACTTCTGTGGTGTTCTGATCGTCCTCGATCATGGCCTCTGCGTTCATGTTTTCCCATTTTTGATTGTTTTTCATTTTGAAACACTCCTTCGTAACTAAAAATATGGGTGTTTATAATATTGGGGAAAACATGGTTGAGTTTCAAGAAAACAATACCACAACCGAAAATTTGTTATTTTCTCACGTCAATGATGTTTTCTTGAAACTCAACCGCCAAATCAACAATATTATAAGTGCATCTTTTTTTAGTTGAGAAGGAGGTTTTCAAATGTCAAACAATGTAAAGGTAAAAACAATCAAGAGATGCATAGAACTATGCCGAAAGCAGCTAAACGACGTCAACGCAGAAATCGGCGCAATTGAACTCGAGGAAGAAGAAACAGATATTGAGAAGCTTGATGCACTTCTCAAGGCTGTTGAACGAATCGAGAGATCGTGCCAGAATATTCGCGAGTATGCTCGCGAATGTGACGAATACTGAGGAGGTGGGCTTATGATACGCTTTACCATTCTCCAAATCGACCACAAGCTGGACAACCGAAACTACCTGTTTATGTCCCAGGAGTTTCTGCTTGGACACGGAGATCCGTTCCCTCCCCCGCGAAAGATTTACGAAGAAGTCTATTCCGAGTGTCAACCGAAGTTTGATCCCGAAGCAGTATATACACGCTTTAACATCAATCATCCGGAAGACTACAGAGGACGAAGCCTTTCTATGAGCGATATTCTTCGCTATCATCTTCCGAACGGTGAGATACTGGATCTGTACTGCGACCACGTCGGTTATGTTGGCGTAGACCTGCGACAAGGGTATGAAGTCGCCAAAGAACCCGAGTACATCCCCGCTACGGATAGGACATCAGATGTCGTATCCTTATTCTACAACAAAAGTGGGCAAATGAAAACAGTTAGCGTAAATATTTCGCATTTGTTTCCAAATAGATGTACCGGCATTGACGAAAATGGAGATACGGTATCCCTTACCCCTGCTCAAGTCTACAACGTGCTTCGGACCTGTGAGATGGGAAGATACCACATTCGACAGAAGGAACAAGTCAAATCCCTTACGGGGTGGCAGGAGTCCTATCTACCGGAGTTCGGAGACTACTTCCAGCCGGGAGACTTTGTCACCCAGAGTGTTGTGGATCATTACCTCAACATTCTGCCGCCAGTTAATTTTCGTCAGGGATATTTACAGGCCGGAGGTCCAATCTGTCATCTTAAGAACGAAAAAGGCATTCCCCGCGCTTGCTATATGACCTTTATTAAGCCCGACACCGAATGGATCTACGCCGGTGTCTGCTTCGAAGGCAAAGATGAAAATCAGGT
>JAFSBP010000227.1 GCA_017437205.1 Lachnospiraceae bacterium | reverse complement strand
ATTTGGAAAGACCCGATGAAAAAGATTGTTTTCATCATTCCACGTGTTATCTTCCAGAGTATAAATGGGAAGATGTGGAAGGGTTTTCTGAGCAGGAGATTGCAAGCTTCCAGGAAATCATTGAATCGACGGCTCACTTAATTTTGCAGTTTGCACAGGAAGGGGGCTTTGATAATGCCTCGGGTTTTTAGAATAGGATCATATTGGGTGTATTTCTGGTCAAATGAAAACGATCCGTTAGAGCCGATTCATGTGCATATATCAGAGGGAGCCCCTTTATCAAACGCGACAAAGGTTTGGATAAAAAATATTCATATTATTGTTAATAGACATAGCCGTGTGGATTTTTTGCACGGCTCTTTCTGAAAGGAAATTTGATTATGAGCTATACGGAAATAACTTACCCCACCGAGACAAAAGCATTTTATGATTTACTGAAACAGCAGCTTGCTCTCTACACCGACGGAGAGACCGACCGCACGGCAGTACTTTCCAACGCATCCGCGGTGATTGCGCAGGCATTTCCGGACGCAAACTGGGTGGGTTTTTATCTAGTGTCCGGTGACGAGCTGGTGGTTGGACCTTTTCAGGGAAAACCTGCGGTGAGTCGCATCGGCTACGGAAAGGGTGTATGTGGAACCGCATGGAAAGAAGAAAAAGCTCAGGTTGTGGAGGAAGTTTCCTGCTTTCCGGGACATATCGCCTGTGATTGCAGCAGCCGTTCAGAGATTGTGATTCCGCTTAAGAATGCGAAAGGTGAAATCTGGGGAGTGCTGGATATGGACAGTGTTTTACCTGCGTACTTTAGCGAGGAAGACAGAGAGGGACTGGAAGAAGTAGTGAAGCTTTTGGAGAGAATTAGTTGATCTGCAGAGTTTAACCGGTAAAAGAGGAATAGATATGAAATTGACGCAAGAACAAAAAGACAGAATAGAAGAACAATTAGCACAGTTTCCCTTGTTTGGCTACGGTTACCTTCCAACAACAGAAGTAGCCTTTTCCGAGCGTGTTCGCTACATTTGTGAGACAGAATGCCCACAGTACGGGAAAAGCTGGTCTTGCCCGCCGGCGGTAGGTACTGTGGCAGAGTGTGAAGCCCGTATCAACGGCTACGATGAAATTTTTGTGTTCGCCTCACTGAGCGAGGTGGAGAGCATGGACAACATGAGTCTGATGCTGGAGAGCAGAAAAGGACACGAAGAAATTACCAGACAGATCACGAAAATTTTTCAGGAGGCGGGTTGTGAGACACTTACCCTGTCGACCGAATCCTGCATTCAGTGTAAGTATTGCACCTATCCGGATGCCCCCTGTCGCTGCCCGGAGGTACAGTACCCCTGCGTGGAGAGCTATGGCATCATGGTGACGGAGCTAGCAGAGCAAATCGGGATTCCTTATCTGCAGGAGTGCGGGGTGATCACTTGGTTTTCGGTGATCGCGGTGCGTTAAAGAGAAATGTGGTTCGCCGTTTAATACTTTTTTAAGAAAATGTTCACACCACTGAAATTGATTTTTGGAGGAGAGAAGCGTAAACTACAATTAGTACAAATATTTTAAGCATTTTACAGACGGAGAAGGAAGTATGACAGCGGATAAGATGAATGAGCCGGTATGTATCGGTATCGATGTGGGATCGATTACCGCAAAGATTGTAGTGAAGCGGGGGGAAGCTACCCTCTATGAGAGTTACGAGCGCCATTGTTCCATGGTGCGTCAGAAAGCATTGGAGTTAATACGCCGGGTGAAGGAGCAGATTGGTGCCAGCCCGGCTAAAATTGCGATTTCGGGTTCGGCTGGTTTGGGTGTTGCCAAGGCGGCCGGTTTTCCTTTTGTACAAGAGGTGTATGCTACCGCGGAAACTGTGAAGTGTTACGCACCTGAAACAAACTGTGTGATTGAGCTTGGCGGTGAGGATGCCAAGGTGATTTTCTTTGATGGTGGGATCGATGAGCGGATGAATGGTTCCTGTGCGGGAGGTACAGGAGCATTTATTGACCAGATGGCGACACTGCTGGGGATCACTGCCGGTGAATTAGATGAACTCAGTCGAAATTATGAGCGGATTTATCCGATTGCTTCCCGTTGTGGAGTATTTGCGAAGACGGACATCCAGCCACTATTAAATCAGGGTGCCCGCAAGGAGGATATTGCGGCCAGCATCTATCAGGCGGTAGTGAATCAGACGATCGCAGGACTGGCGCAGGGACGAAAAATTGAGGGAACAGTCATGTTTCTCGGTGGACCGAATTTTTATTGTCATGGTTTGAGAGATCGGTTTGTCAAGACCTTGCATTTAGATGCGGAGCATGCGATTTTCCCGGAGTACGGAAGGCTTGCGGTGGCCATGGGTGCTTGTATTTATGCGGCAAAGCAGACAGAGACCTTTACCTACGAAGAACTGGAGGAACGCCTTGAAGCAGCCAATCAAGCGACGGGTTCGGAGACGGTACATTCCAGGCCATTATTTTCAGACAATGCAGAATATCAGGAATTTGTGGAGCGCCACAAAAAAGCGACGGTGGAGGAATATCCTATTGAGAATTATACGGGCAATGCCTATTTGGGTATTGACTGTGGCAGTACAACAACCAAGCTTGTGCTGATGAGTGAAGACGACAAGATACTGTATTCTTACTACGACTCTAACAAAGGTAATCCGGTGGAGATCGTCAGAGGTCAGCTGGAAAAGATATATGGTATGCTGGGCAATCGGATCACGATTGCGGGAAGTGCAGTGACCGGTTACGGTGAGGAGTTAATCGTTCATGCATTCGGAGTTGATTTCGGTTTGGTTGAGACCATGGCTCATTATAATGCGGCAAAGCATTTCAATCCCAATGTGGACTTTATTTTGGATATCGGTGGTCAGGATATCAAGTGTTTTAAGGTACGCAACCACTCGATTGACAGCATTATGCTGAATGAGGCCTGTTCATCAGGGTGCGGTTCTTTCCTCGAAACTTTTGCAAAGTCCATGGGATACACGGTGGAGGAGTTTGCGAAGCTGGGCTTAAAAGCGATGGCGCCGGTTGATTTGGGCTCCCGCTGCACTGTATTTATGAACTCTGCAGTGAAGCAGGCACAGAAGGATGGCGCTGACGTTACGGATATCTCCGGCGGACTGTCCATGAGTGTGGTCAAAAATGCGATTTATAAGGTGATTCGTGCAGCTAGTCCGGATGAGCTGGGAAAGGAAATCGTGGTTCAAGGCGGAACCTTTTACAATGATGCCGTACTCAGAAGTTTTGAATTGGAGCTTGGGCGAAATGTAATCCGGCCCTCGATTGCAGGTTTGATGGGTGCTTACGGCGCAGCTCTCCACGCGAAGGAGCGGATGGAGCGTGCGGGAGAGTTAAGGAGGCTTGCTACAAAGGGAGAAGAGCGTGAGTCCGTTGAATTAAACACCCGCCTGATCTCGCCGGAACGACTCGCCGAATTCACCCACAAGGCGAAGTCGGTGAACTGTAACGGCTGTACCAATCACTGTCATTTGACGATTAATACCTTTGAGGGCGGGGGACGGTTTATTTCCGGAAATCAGTGTGAGAAAGGCCTTGGAAAGACGGTAGCGGCAGAAGAACTGCCTGATCTTCATCAGTATAAATTAGATAAATTACTTGCGCTTGGCGGTGGCGAGGCGAAGCGGGGGACCATCGGTATTCCGATGGCACTGGGGATTTATGAGCTTGCTCCGCTGTGGGATGCACTGTTTCAAAAACTTGGCTTCAAGGTAGTATTTTCCGGCAATTCCGGCAAGGCAGTCTATGAGAAAGGCCAATACACCATCCCTTCCGACACGGCCTGCTATCCGGCAAAGCTGATGCACGGTCATGTCGAAATGTTGGTTGAGCAGGGAGTTGATGCGATTTTTTACCCTTGCCTGACCTACAATATGAATGAACACACTGGATCGAACCACTATAATTGCCCCGTAGTAGCTTATTATCCGGAATTACTTAAGAGCAATGTAGAATCATTGAAAGAGACGAAATTTCTTTATCCCTATCTGAATATCAACGATGAGAAAGAACTGACCAGAGAGCTGACAAAATATCTCTCGGAAGCCTTTGTACGTATTCCGCGTAGGGAAGTTAGGGCAGCGGTCGCTGCCGGTATGGAGGCTTATCAGGCATGGATGAGGGATATCCGTGATGAAGGCAAGCGGGCAATGGAATATGCGAGACAACACAAAAAACGAATTATGGTGCTCTGCGGCCGACCTTATCATGTGGACGCGGAGGTTGGTCACGGAATACATAAGTTGGCGGGTACACTGGGCTTTGTAGTGGTCAGTGAGGACAGTGTCAGCGATTTGGCAGAATCCCCGGAGGTTTCTGTCCTGAACCAGTGGACTTACCACGCAAGACTCTACCGGGCAGCGGAATATGTATCCTGCCATGATGACTGTGAGTTGGTTCAGTTGGTGAGCTTTGGCTGTGGTCTTGATGCCATTACCACTGATGAAGTGCGTGATATTTTGGAAAACCACGGAAAACTGTATACACAGATCAAAATTGATGAGATAACTAATCTGGGTGCAGTGAAGATTCGCCTGAGAAGCCTTATTGGTGCACTGGAAGAGAGGGGGAGGAACTGATGGCTGACTATGCAATTTACACTGAAGAGATGAAGCGGGAGCGGTACACGATCCTCGTCCCCAATATGCTGCCCATGCATTTTCAGATGATGGTACCGATTATGAGGCAGTTTGGCTATAATATTGAGGTTATGGACAATTACGGAAAGCGGCTGGCTGAGCTTGGGCTGAAATATGTACATAATGACACCTGTTATCCGGCAATCTTAGTAATTGGTCAGCTGATTGATGCGATTGAGAGCGGAAAGTACGATCCCCACAAAATCGCACTATTGATGACGCAGACGGGTGGCGGATGTCGAGCATCAAATTATATTTTTCTGCTGAGAAAGGCGTTGAAAAAGGCCGGATACGAGTACATTCCGGTGGTCTCCTTTAATATATCAGGTATGGAAAAGGAATCAGCCTTTCAGCTGTCCGCACCTTTGCTGCTAAGACTTTTGCTGGCGGTGCTTTACGGAGATCTGCTGATGCAGCTTCGCAATCAGTGCCGTCCCTATGAGATGAATTTCGGAGATACCGATGCACTGGCAAAGCGGTGGACAGACCGACTGACCAGGGAAATGGAAAAAGGCGGTGGACTGCTGGGCAGCTATCTGAAAATGAAAACCTATTATAGGGAGATGGTTCGGGACTTTGCTGCTATCCCTATGGATAGGACAAAGAAGAAGGTAAAGGTTGGTATCGTAGGAGAGATTTTTGTGAAGTTTTCTCCGCTGGGAAACAATCATCTGGATGATTTTCTGGTTTCTGAGGGGGCAGAAGTAATTATGCCGGGATTCCTTGATTTTTGTCTCTATACCGCGTATAATGCCATTGAGGACTATAAACTTTATGGCAGAGGGAAAAGAACAGTTGGAATCTACCGGCTTGCCTATCAGTTTTTGCTGAAAAACAGGAGAGTTTTGAATGATGCAATCCGTAAGGAAGGAACGTTTAGTTCATCCGTAGATTTTGAGCATTCCAGAAAACGCGCTGCAGAGTATATCGGTCTAGGCGTGAAGATGGGTGAGGGATGGCTGCTCACTGCAGAGATGCTTGAACTGGCCGATGATGGTGCGCAGGGGATTGTCTGCACGCAGCCATTTGGCTGTCTGCCTAACCATATTGTGGGGAAGGGCATGATGAAACCGATCAAGGAAGGCAACTGCGATGTGAATATTGTGGCCATCGAT
>JAFSBP010000226.1 GCA_017437205.1 Lachnospiraceae bacterium | reverse complement strand
GGCAGTAGCTGCTGCGCAGGCGGTGGAACGGTTGGGCATGCCGGAGGCGAGAATCCCTCTTGCACAGGCAGTCACCTATGTGGCGACGGCACCGAAGAGTAATGCGGCGTATCTGGCTATTGATGCCGCGATGCAGAAAGTGCAGGAGGAGCGGATCAAAACCATTCCGCCTCATCTGCAGGATGCTCACTACAAGGGCGCGGGAAAGCTTGGCCACGGCATTGGTTACCTTTACGCTCACGATTATCCGAACCATTATGTGAAACAGCAGTACCTTCCGGACGAAATTGTGGGAACGGTATTTTATGAGCCCACAGAAAACGGATATGAAGCTGAAATACGGGACCATATGAGGCGATTGAAAAACAGCTGATGATAGTCAAAATAATAGGAGAGCAAAAATGAGAAAAGTAGTATGCTTCTTACTTGTGATATCAATGTGTGTAATGGGACTTTCCGGGTGCAAGGGCGGTCAAAATTCGCCTGAAATCACAGAAGGAAAGACGGATGCCGATACCACTACCATAGGATTCGGTCAGGTGGGTGGTGATCAGACGCAGGAAAATACGAAAGAAGAAACGTTGCCGGAGGAAACGACTCAGGCGCCGACAGAGGAACCGACGGAAGAACCGACCGAGGCTCCCATCGTATTTACGCCGGTGGAGGAGACGGTCTATACGACGGATCGGTTGAATATCCGTCTGGCGCCGTCCACCAACGCAGAGATTCTTAGAACCATGTATTATGGAGAGTCGGTGGTGCGCACCGGTGTTTCCGAGGAGTGGAGCCGTATCATGTATAATGGTGCGGAGTATTATGTTGCCAGCCGATACCTTTCCACTCAGCCGGTGATCGCGGATACGTTCAGCGGGCGCGTTGAGCAGCTTTTGTATACGATGGACGTGGAAAAGCAGACGGATCAATTGGTTTTGGCGGTGGGAAAAAATGACGGCGGTGATCGCTGTACCGTGTTCTATTTTACAAAAAATGCAAATGGCAGTTGGACCAAGCATTTTGAAGTGGAAGGTTTTTGGGGATATGGTGGAGTGAAGAAGGTCATCTATGAGATGGATGGCTGCACACCGGTGGGATGTTTCCCGTTCCGCTTCGCCTACGGTATTCAGGCGGATCCCGGCTCAGTGATGGAGTATAAGCAGGCAACCCCGACGGCTTACATGGTGGATGATGTAAAGAGCAAATATTATAACCAGTGGGTGGACACCGAAGATGAGGGTGTGGTGAAAGACTGGGCAACAGCAGAGCATGTCATTGACTATAAGCAGTCTTATGACTACGGACTTTATATTGATAATAACCCGACCTGTGATCCGACGCAGGGCAGCTCAGTGATTTGCATTCATTGTCCCAGTCCGAGAGGCATTTCTCCCGGATGCATCAACATCCCGAAGGACAGTATGATTCAGTTAGTCACCGAGCTTGACTATGATTCCCGCATTGTTATTGTGTATGGGGTGGAGGATTTGGCTGAATATTAAGGGGAAATCCTGCCCGTAGTGGGAAAAGATTGAAAAAAAGTGAAAATTTTTTCGTTTTTTTTCAATTTTATAATGCAAAATTTGTCGGAATATGTTACCATAAAAGCAAGAGTCTGCTGCAACGCGGGATGACCGATTTGCAGCAGTTTTTGTCCGGAGAAAAGAACGGGGGTTAAGAAGATGCGGGAGCAGATTAACCGGCTGGCAAAAGGAATTATTGAGTACGAGCAGTCAGAGCTCATCATTCCAAAGGAAGTGGTTCAGACCTTTTCAGCGGGAACAGCAGGAGCAGGCGAGCTTTACTTTTATCGCGAGGATATGCGGGAATTGAAGGGAGTGATCCATTCCACGAATCCCCGCGTGGTTTTGTTGGACGAAATTTTTTATGGAAGAGAGTGCCGTGTGGGATACCGGGTGGAGGCGAAAGCTGCGCTGGAGCAGGTGGAGATTGTCGGTGCCTTTATTTTGGCGACCAATTGCGGTGAAGTTACGGTGCCGTATCGGTTCACGCTGATGCCGGAGAGAGCAGCGACACAGAAGCTATTGACATTGGATGAATTTACGGAGTTGGCCCGCACGGATAAGCTGGAG
Source organism: Lachnospiraceae bacterium (assembly GCA_017437205.1). Classification (GTDB taxonomy): domain Bacteria; phylum Bacillota; class Clostridia; order Lachnospirales; family Lachnospiraceae; genus RGIG423. The sequence goes on along the minus strand of JAFSBP010000226.1, from coordinate 5,104 downwards.
GCGCTTCAGCTGTTTTCTTCGTCCTCGTTTGTCTATATGCCGTTTATGCAGCAGCTTCGGATGCGAACACTTTATGACGGCCTGCTTTCCAGAGGAAATCATCTGCTCGCACTGGAAGAGTTTTTGACCGGGTGCGGCGCGAAGGAGGAGGTGCGCATTCGTGTTGATGAGACGGAGAGAAATTATCACGGGATTAATGAGTCTATTGAGGACAGTTTTATCATAGAAAAGGCTACTTGGGGAACGGTGCGGATCGAGCTTTCCTGTGAGGGAGCGTTTATTACGCTTCCGGTTACCTCGTTGACCGAAGAAGATTTTCAGGATAATATTGTGAAGGTGCGCTTCCGGATAAATCGGGAGAGTCTTCACCGGGGAATGAATCATGGCGTGATCCGAATCAGTCATATCCGTGGGATCCACGAGATTCCCATTACCGCGGACGGTGCGCGCACCGAGGCGTCGGTGAACCATGGTTACATGAAAGATTATACGCGGTTTGTCCGCACGGCAGCCGCTTATTTGGCATTGGATGGACAGACTGATTTGCCTGATCGTGAAAGCAGAATGAATGGTCTCCTTGGCGAGATGGATATGATTCTCAACCGGCTTAGAGGCGGCAGCCATGCGCCGGATCAACTGGAACTCTATCATGCCGCTGTACAGATGGCGCTGGGACGCAGGCAGCAGGCCGGTATTTTGCTGGAGGATCTGCACGACAGAGTTTGTGAGAACCGTTCGGAGGAATTGGGAAATTACTGTTTTTATCTTTATCTGCGCACGGAGATGGATGATGATGACGATCGCCGCCGAAGATTGGTTATTTTGTTAAATAAATTTTACACGGAAACATCAGAGAAGGATACGCTTCTCTGGCTGTTGCTGCGCGTTGATCCTATCTTGATAGAGAATCCGATGCTCGCTATGAGCAAATTGAAAGAGCGCTTTGAGGCAGGCAGCAGAAATCCATTGCTTCTGATCGAGGGGGCGAAGCGCCTTTTGGAAAATCCGGAGATGCTGACCGCTATTGACCGCTATTCCAGCCAGCTGTTGTGGACCAGTGTGCGTTACGGGCTCACAGGGACTGTGCTTTCGCAGTTGACAGGACGTCTGGCAACGACAGGGAAAAATTGGAATTATGCATTGTTCCACATCCTAAAGAGATTTTATGCAGCCGCGCCTACGGCAGAGTGTCTGGAGGGTATCTGCAGCCTTTTGATCAAGGGAGAAAAGAAGGGAAAAGAAGCGTTTATTTGGTATGAAAAGGGGGTGGAGCAGGATATCCGCCTGACCCGCCTGTATGAATATTATTTGTATGCGCTGCCGGAGGATTATCACCGGAAGCTGCCGCGCATGGTACTGATGTATTTCTCGTACAATCATGCGCTTAATCGCCGTGCGCAGGAGGCACTCTATGCGAACGTGCTGGCATATTGCCGCGATGATGAGAGCCTGATGGAGGCCTACCGTGAGCAGATTGAGGCGTTCGCTCTTGACCAAATGTTCCAGGGTGTGATGGATGACCGCCTTTCGGAGATTTACCGCTATGCGATCTACCCGGAGATGGTGGACGAAAAAACCGCCCGCGTGCTTCCCAGACTTCTCATGGCGAAGCGTATTTCCTGCGATAACCCGCAGATCAGCCAGCTTGTGCTCTGCTATGAAGAACTGGAGGATGAGCAGATTGTTCCTCTGACCGACGGTAAAGTATATGTACCTGTCTATACGGAAAACTGTCTGATCCTATTACAGGACACATACGGAAATCGCTATGCATCCCTGCCTTATGTGATGACGGATTTCTTTAGCGATGAGGAACTGCTTGCAGCCTGCATCGAAAAAAATCCTGATTACGATATGCTTTCCATTCGCACCTGTTCACGGATCATGAACGGTGTGCCCGGCGGAAAGATTACCGGAGAACTGTTGTTGTCTGTGCTTCGCAGAGAACATCTTCGTCCGCTGTTTGTGCAGAAGCTTCAGTCAGGAGTGATCGCCGGATGCAGAGACTCCGATGAGACGGAGAGTAATCTCTATCTGTTGTCCCTTGACCCGAAGCTTATGACCAGACAGGAACAGATCACTGTGATAGAAACATTGATCCGCAAGGAGAGCTACCGCGATGCCTATGCCTGGCTTACCACTTGGGGACATGAGGGAGTTGCGCCCGAATATCTGCTCGCTCTTTGCAGACGCATGGTGAGAGATAAAGGTTTCGAGCCGGATGCGCGTCTATTGAGTCTGTGCGCCGATTGCCTGAAGGCAGAGCAGTATGATCCTTACGTGATGGAGTATCTCTGCCGTTTCTTTAACGGAAGCTGCAGTCAAATGAAGGCGCTTCTAATGCAAGTTACGGAGCAGGAGAAGAATGTTTTTGATCTGCCGGAGCGGTTGCTGGGACAGATGCTGTTTACCGGCTGGCATGAGGGGCTTGATGAGGTATTCTTTGCCTATGTAAGTAAAGGAACCGCCGATGAAATGCTGGTGAGAGCATATTTGGTGACCAAATGCTTCCTCTATTTTACTGAAGATGAGGCGGTGACCGAGGATGTGTTTGCTTATCTGGAGCAGATGATCATGTCCAGAGATGTGGCCAACGGTATGCCGAATGTGTGTCTGATGGCTCTCAGTAAGCATTATTCCACCAAAGAAAGCTTAAGTGAACGTCAGAAGGAGATTTGTCGTGAGATGGTGGCGGAGCTATACCGGCAGGATTATGTGTTTGCTTATTATCAGAAACTGTCGGAGATGATTGCGCTTCCGGGCGGTATTTCCGGAAAGCTGATCATTGAGTATCGAGGAAAAAGGAATAGCCGCATTAAGTTGCGGATGAGAGTGAGTGCCTGTGGCGAGGAAGTGACGGAGGAACTGATCCCCCATGTTTATGAGGGATATTATGTGAAAGCGGTCACCGTATTTGTGGGTGAAACCGTGGACTATGAGATTTATGATAGCGAGAAGGGTGATGCGCCGGTAAAAAGCGGGCGGATCATGAAGAGCTGTGTGATCAATAAAGAAGACAAGAGCCGTGAGAGTCAGCTGAATCAGATTTTGGCTGAGCTTTCCGGTGATCGTGACGATCTTTATCGCTGTCTTGAGCAATATGGGGCAGAGGATACACTGTCAAAACAATTATTTACCATTAGATAAGGAGGTGGGAAGATGCCAGGATTGATCTTGGGAATAGATCTGTGCGATGATTATTGCCAGATCAGCTGTTTTGATCCACAAGTGCTGGATGCAGAACAGGTGAGCTTTGCCCGTGACGATGAGAATTGTCTGATTCCCACCGTGCTTTGTAAACGAAAAAAACTTGACCAGTGGCACATTGGTGAGGAGGCTTACAGCCATGCACTCTGCGGGCAGGGTACCGTGGTGGATAAGCTGGTGCGTCTGGTCGGAAAGAATGGAAAGGCGACCATTGAGGGTGTAACCTATTCAGCGGCGCAGCTTCTGCAGCAGTATATCCGCAAGCTACTGGATATTCCGATGAAAAAATACGGGACAAATGAGATTGAGCGAATCGTCTTTACCCTTCAGGATGAAAATATCGAGGTGATGGATGCGCTGATACAGATCGGTGACAGCTTGGGACTTCCCCGCGAGCGTATCCATGTGGCGACGCATTCGGAGAGTTATCTGTATTACGTGATCAGCCAGCAGAAGGAGATCTGGGCGAATCAGACCAGTCTGTTCAATCTGACGGAGAATGGACTTCATTATTATGAACTTCGCACGGTGCGCGGCCGTACACCGAACGTGGTTGAGGTGAGCCATGAGATGTTGGAGGAGGGATTTAGTCTGGATATTCTGGACACTGAGTCAGGACGAAAGCTGGCGGACCGCATCCTTCGCTCCTGTGCAGAGAGATTGTTGGGAAGAAAAATTGTGACCACGGTATTCCTGACCGGAAGAGGTTTTGAGGATACCGGCTGGGCAACGGAGTCCCTGCAGTATATCTGCAATCGACGCAGGGTATTTGCGGGACAGGGACTGTTTTCCAAAGGCGCAGCATTCCTCGCCTATGATTACGGCTTGGAAAAGTCTGCTTACCCCTACATCGGCATCTGTGACGGTAGACTTCGTTCGACCATCAGCATGAATGTTCTTCACGGAGGACGTCTAAGGCAGCTGATCATTGCCGCCGCGGGAAGCAACTGGTACGGGGCAAAGGCAAATGTGGAACTGATTCCGGATCGGGCAGATTCACTGGAATTGATGGTGATCGGACTTAACGGAGAGCGGAGAATGATCTCCATTCCTCTTCACGAGCTCCCCGCTCGTCCCAACAAAATGACCAGACTGGAAGTGGTGGTATCCTTCTCACAGTCGAATTTGATGACGGTCAGAGTGTTTGACCGCGGATTCGGAGACTTTTATCCGGCCACGGATAAAATGATCCGGAAGGAGATCATGCTATAGGAGAGGTATTCACATGGGTAATTTCTTACTTTGTAATATCAAGCGTGCAAAGACGCCGTATCCGGTTCCGGCACTGGGAATCGGAATTCATTCAGCGGAAGAATTGTGCTATTTTATGAACCATTATCTGTACATTCTGGAGGACGATTTTGTCAGCGATGAATTGATGGACTTTCTGGAGAAAGAACTTGGTCTTGCGGCCATAGTCAATAAGATCCAGCGTCTGGTGGACAATCGTCAGGATATGTTTCAGATCATCTATATGCTTGAGCAGGATATCCATTATTACAGCGAGGGTGAATTGCAGGATTTAAAGCGCAGACTGGATCTCTTAAAGCAGATGAGCGCCATTGAGCGAGCGAAGCTGCGGGCTGATTTCTATCTGGAAAACGGTCGGCCGATGACTGCACTTCATATCTACGGAAAGATTTTGAACGGAGATTACGATAAAGCAGGCCGCGAACTGCGAAGTCGGATACTCCACAATGCCGGTGTGGCCTATGCCCGCATGTTTGAGTGGAAAAAGGCAATGGAGTGCATGGTCGAATCCTGCCATTGGGGACCAACTGAGGAGACACTGAAAGCGATGTACAGCCTGACGCTGCTTGATAAGCTTGTGGAAATTCCGCCAGAGATCTTCAGCGCAATCTCTGTCAGCCAGCAGTATAAATGGAAGGAAGAGTTT
>JAFSBP010000225.1 GCA_017437205.1 Lachnospiraceae bacterium | reverse complement strand
CCTGGAGTTCCTACGGATTTACCGATGGTAAATGAATACATAATCATTTGCCAGCTCCAGCGTATCCTGGATATCAATCTCGTTCGCTCCGTCAAATACGGGAGTCGCGATATTGAAGCCAAGAACCTTCGCTGCCAGGGACAGATGGATCTCAAGAACCTGTCCGATGTTCATACGGGAAGGTACGCCCAGAGGGTTCAGTACGATATCCAGCGGACGACCGTTAGGCAGGAAAGGCATATCCTCAACGGGAAGCACGCGGGAAACAACACCCTTGTTACCGTGACGTCCTGCCATCTTATCACCGACAGAGATCTTTCTCTTCTGTGCGATATAAACGCGAACCTTCTGATTTACGCCCGGAGACAGATCATCTCCGTTCTCTCTGGTGAATACCTTGGCATCAACGACGATTCCGTATGCACCGTGAGGCACCTTCAAGGAGGTGTCTCTTACCTCACGCGCCTTCTCACCGAAGATCGCGCGAAGCAGTCTTTCCTCTGCGGTCAGCTCGGTCTCGCCCTTAGGGGTAACCTTACCAACCAAAATATCTCCGGTGCGAACCTCCGCACCGATGCGGATAATACCGCGGTCATCCAAATCCTTCAATGCATCCTCGCCGGCACCGGGAACATCACGGGTGATCTCCTCCGGTCCGAGCTTGGTGTCTCTGGACTCAGACTCATACTCCTCAATGTGGATAGAAGTATATACATCATCCTGTACAAGGCGCTCAGACAAGAGGACTGCATCCTCGTAGTTATAGCCTTCCCAGGTCATAAAGCCAATCAGCGGGTTCTTGCCCAAAGCAATCTCGCCGTCATGGGTGGAAGGACCGTCCGCGATCACATCGCCTGCCTCAACCCTGTCACCCTTATTTACGATAGGCTTCTGGTTGTAGCTGTTGGACTGGTTGCTTCTCTTAAATTTGATCAGGTGGTACTCATCACGTCCACCATCCTCACGACGGATAATAATTTCGTTGGATGCGGAACGCTCAACGATACCTGCATTCTTTGCCACTACGCACACACCGGAGTCAACGGCAACCTTGCCCTCCATACCGGTACCTACAACAGGTGCCTCGGTATTCATCAACGGCACTGCCTGACGCTGCATGTTGGATCCCATCAGCGCACGGTTAGCATCGTCGTTCTGCAGGAAAGGAATCATCGCGGTAGCAACGGAGAATACCATCTTAGGGGAAACGTCCATCAGGTCGATACGTTTCTTCTCGAAGGAAGATGTTTCCTCGCGAAAACGACCGGATACGTTATTGTTCACAAAGTGTCCGTTCTCATCCAAGGGCTCGTTCGCCTGTGCTACAACATAGTTATCTTCCTCATCAGCGGTCAGATATACTACCTCATCGGTAACCTTCGGGTTGGAAGGATCGGTCTTGTCTACCACGCGGTAAGGCGCCTCAACAAAACCGTACTCATTTACACGTGCATAGCTTGCCAGTGAGTTAATCAGACCGATGTTCGGACCCTCGGGGGTCTCAATGGGGCACATACGTCCGTAGTGGGAGTAGTGAACATCTCGAACCTCGAAACCTGCACGGTCACGTGACAGACCGCCCGGTCCCAACGCGGACAGACGGCGTTTATGAGTCAGCTCGGACAGCGGGTTATTCTGATCCATAAATTGAGACAGCTGGGAGCTTCCGAAGAACTCCTTCACCGCTGCGGTCACAGGCTTAATATTAATCAGTGCCTGAGGAGTGATGCCCTCCAGATCCTGAGTGGTCATACGCTCACGAACCACACGTTCCAGACGGGACAGACCGATGCGGTACTGGTTCTGTAAAAGCTCACCTACAGCACGGATACGACGGTTGCCCAAATGGTCAATATCGTCAGAATTTCCGATACCATACTCAAGATGAATATTATAGTTAATGGAAGCAAAGATATCTTCCTTCGTAATATGCTTCGGTACCAGAAGGGATACGTTTCTGCGAATCACTTCCTTCAGTTCCTCGATGTCAGAGTGCTCCTCCATCATCTGCTTCAGCACGGGATAGTAGACCATCTCAGTGATACCAAGCTCTGCGGGATCCGCATCCACATAAGCATCCAGATCTACCATCATATTAGAGAGAACCTTCACGCGGCGACCTTCACAGTCAACCCAAACATGAGGAACGCCGGAATTCTGGATGTCCACTGCCAAACGCTTCGATACACGCTCGCCTGCTTCAGCGATAATCTCACCGGTCTCCTCGTTTACCACGCTGTCTGCCAAAATCTGTCCCGCCAGACGGAACTTAAAATGAAGCTTCTTATTAAACTTATAGCGACCAACCTTCGCCAAATCGTAGCGTCTGGGATCGAAGAACATCGCATTCATCAGGCTGGCTGCACTGTCCACAGAGAGCGGCTCGCCGGGTCTGATCTTCTTATACAGCTCCAACAGACCCTCCTCGTAGCTTCCCTGAGGCGCACGCTCAGAGACAGAAGGGTCTTTCATAATGCTGGCCTCAATCTTCGGTTCCTCGCCAAACAGCTCGCGGATCTCAGCATTTGTTCCCACGCCGAGTGCACGTACCAATACAGTAACCGGCACCTTTCTGGTACGGTCAACGCGCACGAAGAAAACATCGTTGGAGTCAGTCTCGTACTCCAGCCATGCACCACGGTTGGGAATAACGGTACTGGAGAACAGTCTCTTACCGATCTTGTCATGACCAATACCATAATATATACCGGGGGAACGTACCAACTGACTGACAATAACACGCTCAGCACCGTTGATTACGAAGGAACCGGTATCCGTCATCAGAGGCATATCACCCATGAAGATGTCATGCTCACTGATTTCATTCGTATCCTTATTCAAAAGACGAACCTTCACGGACAGCGGAGCCGCATATGTCGCGTCTCTCTCCTTACACTCCGCAATAGTATACTTTATATCATCTTTACGCAGAACGAAATCTACAAATTCCAGGCTCAGATGACCGCTGAAATCTGCAATGGGAGAGATATCCGCAAACGCTTCCTTCAATCCCTCGTCCAAAAACCACTGATAAGAATCTTTCTGAATCTCAATCAGATTCGGCATCTGGAGCACATCCTTCTGCCGTGAGTAGCTCATTCGCACACCCTTGCCTGCCGGCACCGGGCGCATTCTCCACTTCTCCATAGACATTTCACCCCTGTCTTCTTTCTCTCGAAAAGCGCAGATATATGATATATACCCACGTTTTCCCTCTTAAAGGCACAAGATACCACAATAGTGCATCTATCACCATATCACGTCCAAAGCAATATGTCAAGCAAAATTTCTAAAATTTTCTAGTTTATTTTGAAATTGTGAAATTGAATGTTGTTTTTTCATAGGAAAAGACCGCCTCCGCCCTCGTAGATTATCTCTACCGAAAGCGGGACGGTCTTATTTGAAATCAGAACTTAATCCAATCTATAAGTTACATTCCCTTCACAAAATCTTCTCAGTTTTATTCGAACTTAAACCACCACATGACCCTTCGCACAGATCACCTGAATCACCTCATCCACGCACTTCTCGCAGAGCTCATCGGTTCTCGCCTCGACCATCACACGGATTACCGGTTCGGTACCACTTTCACGAACTAAAATTCTTCCGTCATCGCCCAGGCTTTCCTCCACCTTTCGGATAACAGCCTGCACATCTTTATCAGCTCTCGCTTCAGGCTTACTCTTCACCCGGACATTCTTCAAACACTGAGGGAAAATCTCCACCTCACGGGTCAGCTCGGAGAGGGTCTGTTTCTTCTCCAGCATAACCTCCATAATCTTTAGGGAGGTCAATATACCGTCTCCGGTAGATGCATATTTGCTGAAAATAATGTGTCCGGATTGCTCACCGCCGAGACGATGACCGTTCTGTGCCATATTTTCATACACATATTTATCTCCGACAGCGGTCTTCTCGTAATTAATACCCTCAGCGTCGAAAGCCTTGTACAGACCCATATTGGACATAATCGTCGTCACGACAGTGTTTGTCTTCAACTTACCGATGTCCCTCAAATACTTTCCGCAGACATAGAGAATCAAATCACCGTCCACTACATCGCCGTTCTCATCCACCGCAATACATCTGTCTGCATCTCCGTCATAGGCAAAGCCCACATCCAGATGGTTGTCACGTACAAACTTCTGAAGCACCTCAATATGTGTCGAGCCACAATGCATATTAATGTTCGTTCCATCAGGATCATTGTTAATCACATAGGTTTTCGCTCCCAACGCATCGAACACGCTCTTTGCAATCATCCATGAGCTTCCGTTTGCACAGTCAAGACCTACACGCATCCCTTTAAATGAGCGGGTTGCAAGAGAGATCAGGTAACCGATATAGCGATGACGTCCGGCAACATAGTCCACTGTAGTTCCGATATGCTCCTTTGTCGCAAAAGGAATCTCATCCGTCTCACCATCCAAATAGGCCTCGATCAGACTGATCACTTCCTCCTCCATCTTTTCGCCACGGCTGTTAAGCAGTTTGATTCCATTGTCATAGTAAGGATTATGGCTGGCAGAAATCATAATTCCACAGTCAAATTCCTCAGTTCTCACCACATAAGAAACACTGGGTGTCGTCGTCACGTGAAGCAGGAAAACATCCGCTCCGGATGCAGTCAGTCCCGCCACCAGGGAGTACTCAAACATGTAACTGCTTCGTCTGGTGTCCTTGCCGATCACCATCCGGCACTTGCGCTTATTGTTTCTGAAATACCATCCAAGATATCTTCCGATCTTGTAGGCATGCTCCACGGTCAAATCCACATTCGCCTCACCGCGAAAGCCGTCTGTTCCAAAATATTTTCCCATTTTACTTTTCCCCCATTCATAAATGCTTAATTAATCAATGTACTTTCCTTCCAGTACATCCCTCAGATATGCGCCATACTCGTTCTTCTTATGCACTTCATATGCTGCCCACATCTCATCCTCTGTGATCCATCCGTTCCGGTAGCCGATCTCCTCCAGGCATCCGACCTTTCTGTGCTGATGGTTCTCAATGGTGCGAACAAAATTCGTCGCCTCCACCAGGGAATCATGAGTTCCGGTGTCCAACCAGGTGAATCCACGGCCAAGCAGCGTAACCTCTAATTCACCATTTTCCAGATAGATCCGGTTCACATCGGTAATCTCCAGTTCACCGCGGGCAGAGGGTTTCAGATTCTTTGCATACTCTACCACACGATTATCATAAAAGTACAGACCGGTCACACAGTAATTCGACTTCGGCTGCTTTGGCTTTTCCTCGATAGAGATCGCCTTGCCCTCCTTGTCAAACTCTACAATACCAAAACGCTCCGGATCATCCACATAGTAGCCAAACACCGTCGCTCCGCTGGTCTTTGCGGCTGCATCTCTGAGGCGCTTCGTCAGGCCGTGACCGTGGAAGATGTTATCTCCGAGAACCATCGCCACGGAATCACTTCCGATAAATTCCTCTCCGATAATGAACGCCTGCGCCAGGCCATCGGGACTGGGCTGCACCGCATAGGTCAGCTCCACGCCAAACTGGCGACCATCACCCAAAAGTGCTTCAAATCGGGGTGTATCATCCGGCGTAGAGATAATCAGAATCTCACGGATCCCCGCATTCATCAGTACCGACAAAGGATAATAAATCATCGGTTTATCATAAATCGGCAATAACTGCTTCGACGTCACTTTCGTCAACGGATATAGTCTCGTTCCGCTTCCTCCGGCCAAAATAATTCCCTTCATGAAAATCACCTCCAAATTGATCGTCGTACTGTATGACAGTATAACACAGATTATTCATCTTTGCAATGACAACCTCTTTTACCATCGAAAACTACACAAAAAAATTTAAAAAGTGTGGATTTTCGACAGAAATCCACACTATCCGTTGGTGGTCAATCACCCCGTTTTCCGCTATGCTATATACATCATTATTCGCGAGGTGACTGACATGCCTGTTTCCGACTTTTCTTTTCTCTATCTAAATTCATATCCTTACCTTTACCGGTTGGTCGCATCCATCACCCATAACTCCGGTCTTGTCGAGGATATTCTGCAGGAGATTTACCTTACTGCTTGGGAACAGTTTCGCGCAGTGACACCGCCGAACCCTTATGGCTGGCTGATCATCACCGCCCGCCATAAGACACATGATATCATGAGACGGTGTTTTCGCGAGACGCAGACCTTTATCCCGCTGGAGGACGACTTTCCGTCCACCATGATTCTGCCATCTCTGCGCCTTGAGCCGATGACCCGATGGATCGAGCGTGAAACCCGCTACCAGAATATCCGCCGGCATCTGAATGAAGAAGAACTCATGCTCCTGATCGCGTACTATGACAAAGGCTTCACGGTCACTGACATTTCCCGGCAGCTAAATATCTCCGACTCCGCCTGTTATATGCGCCTTCACCGGGCACGCAAGAAGCTGGAACCGCTCCGTTCCTGACACATTTACACCTCTGCAATGTCAACATTGCCCCTGCAGTTCTTTTGGAATATATGCTTTCACGAGGATTCCCTCCTCCGTGTAGCTCTCTTCCAACAGTTTTCCGTATCTGCGGATCAGCTGCACTTTTCCCGCTTCGGCATACGGATACAGTTTTTCCAAATATACCCTGCGGTTTCTGAGCATGGTGCTGAGTGTGAATCTTAGATCATCCAGCCCCTCACCGGTCAGCGCCGAAATGTACACCACTCTGTCTGCCTTTGCATCTCTGGGTCTGATGTCGTATTCACATTGATCCCACTTATTGAACGCTGTCACCATGGGCTTTCCCGTGATTTCCAGATCTCTCAGAATATTCTGCACCACTTCAAGGTGCGCCTCCATCTGGGGATTGGACGCATCCACCACATGGAGAATAATATCCGCATATTTTGCTTCCTAACGTGTACTTTTAAACGCCTCGATCAGATGATGAGGAAGTTTCCGGATAAATCCTACCGTGTCGGTCATCAACACAGTCTCCCCATCTCCCAGATCCAGTTCTCTCGTGGTGGGATCAAGGGTTGCGAACAGTTTATCCTCCGCCAACACCTGCGAACCACTCATGCGGTTGAGGAGCGTGGATTTTCCTGCATTGGTGTAGCCGACAATGGAGATGACCGGAATAGGATTAGCGCTCCGCTTCTGTCTCGTCACATCGCGATGGCGCTTTACTTCCTCCAGTTCACGCTTCAATACACTGATGCGCTCACGGATCAGTCGCCTGTCCATCTCCAGACGCTTCTCACCCGGTCCTCTGGTTCCGATACCGCCGCCAAGTCTCGACAGGGACGCACCAAGACCCGTCAGTCTCACTGCACGGTACTTAAGCTGCGCGAGTTCGACCTGAAGCTTTCCTTCGCTGGATCTGGCTCTCGCCGCGAAGATGTCCAAAATCACCATGGTTCGATCCAGAATCTTTGTGTCCAGAACCTCCTCCAGATTCTTCATCTGCGCCGGCGACAACTCATCATCACAGACAACACCGGTTGCCTCCAGAGAATCGATCCAGTCTTTCAGTTCATCCAGTTTCCCCTTTCCCAGATAAGTTCCGGGATGAATCTGCTCCCTGCTCTGAATGATCTTTCCCACCGTATCCGCTCCGGCAGTGGCCACCAGTTCCTCCAATTCATCCAAAGAAGGGGCTGTGAAAAAACATAATCTCTGAAAAAGCAAAAGGACTTCTAACTCATATGAGCCGGAAGTCCTTTTTTGTGGTATAATTTTCTTACCAATGAAAAATTTAACCACTCACTATTCTACACCAAAACAAGGAATTTTG
>JAFSBP010000224.1 GCA_017437205.1 Lachnospiraceae bacterium | reverse complement strand
TATAAAAATCGGCGCGGAGGTTTCGTTTTTCGTATTTGAGCGGTGTGTGTGTGACCGGATAATGGAGGAAGCACACGGCCGGGATCTGATGATCCAGATTGGTGTGGGCGATACTTTCCTTATGCAGGAGGGGGTTCTTTCCCGCAATGCAGAGTTTGGTATGGGGAAATATATTGAACTCCACCGCAAGACGGCGACGTTTGTGCCGAATCTGATTGAATATTATTGGACCCATGATTTTCCTATCTGTAAGATTAATTTTTACGTCACAAACCCGGGAACCAGGGAGGAGATCGTCACTGCCCTGCAGGCGAAAAATCTCCCGGTGGTATACGAGTCCGGTGTGGCAGGAAATATTGAGATGGTTTCCGATAAATCGGGAAAAGGAGTTGGGCTGTTGGAACTTGCCCGTTATCTGGATATCCCACAGGAGCAGGTGATCGCAGTCGGGGACAATTACAATGACGAGACAATGTTAAAGGCCGCCGGATTGGCCGTTGCCATGGGGAACGCGGTGCCGGAGATCAAGGCATTAGCCCATGAGATCACCGCGGACAATGCCCATGACGGTGTGGCAGAATTGATTGAAAAATATTTGTTGAGAGACAATTAGCTGGAGAGTGCGATGTTGGACAAAGAGAAAATGATGCCCTTCAACTTTCTGTCCTACGGCGGTGTGATTACCGGAGAGCAAAAGGGGATGAGGTATCGCCTAAAGCGCGTAGGAGAAAAGCCGGACTTTAAACTGTGCGCGACGGTGTGGCCGGGCCCCTTCGGGTTCGATGCGACGGCGGCAGAAAAAAAGACCGACGGAGAGTTTCCTTACAGTCCCGAGGGGCGGGAAGCGGCCATCGAATGGATGAGGCAGCAGTACGAAGAAAGACGTGATGAGTGGGACAATATTCCGTCTATTCTTGACGCGAAACTGTGAGGCGGTGCAGGTGGTGGCATGATGTCGGGACAAGATGTCATCCTACGACAAATTATAGTAAAGAGTTGCCCTTGCATAGCTTGAATAAATGTGATAAACTGTATTCAACGTAGTTGAAGCGGGAGGATTTCATGAAGTACAATATTGATTTTACGCAGATCAAAGAGAATAAGGTATCTGTGATGGGCTGGGCCGCAGGGCAGGATATTTTTGACAAAGTGGAATATCGCCTGGAGACGAGAGACCATCGAAAAGTGGATTATGAAATTACTCCCATCAGACGCTATGATGTGATGCAGGAACTGTTTTCTACGAGGGAGAATGTTCATCACGGCTTTTTGATTGTGTTTGAACTGGAACAAGGAATGACGTATCGCCTGATCTTTTCCTGCAATGGCAAGGAAGTGGTTGCTCGTTTTGATCCGGTGAAGCTGGCGGTCGCGGAGGGAAAAGAGCCCACCACGATCTCTAAGGTAATGAAGCTGATGCGTCCGCAGACCATCGGAAAGGCCGTGTCCTATCTGGCAGAAAACGGTTTTCAAAAGTTTTGGAACAAAACGATGCGGTATGTCACCAAGCCGGATTATATGTTGTGGTACATGAGGGTGATGGCTGATGAGGAGGAATTGGAGCGTCAGCGCGGCGAGAAATTTGCGTATCAGCCGAAGTTCAGTATTATCGTGCCGGTATTCCGCACGGAGGAGACTGTGCTAAAAGAAATGCTGGATTCTGTGAGAAAGCAGACCTACAGGAACTGGGAGCTCTGTCTCGCGGACGGCAGTGGCGAGGGAAGTCATACTTTTGATATTTTGGAGAGCTATACGAAGCTGGATGAGCGG
>JAFSBP010000223.1 GCA_017437205.1 Lachnospiraceae bacterium | reverse complement strand
CCTAAAAAGATCTTCTGATCATTGAGCTTGATAATGCGCTGGGCGGCAATCTTCAGCAGTGTATTCATCCCGGTTTTGGATTGACAATGTTTAAGGAGGAGCTGACCGGACCGGAATATTACGGCAGATTTGTGGAGCGCGCAAAGGAACTTGGAGTGGAGTATATGCTCAATTCCATGGTTCTTCAGGTGTATCATGAAGATAATGAAGTGATTTGTATCAATAGTGTGAATGGTATGACCCGCGTTGAGGCGAAGAGTATCGTTCTGGCAATGGGCTGCCGAGAAAAGACGAGAGCGAGTATTGTAGTTCCCGGAACCAGACCGGCGGGACTTTACACCGCAGGCTCTGCACAGCGTCTGGTGAACCGTCAGAATATTATGGTAGGAAAAAAGGTTGTTATCCTTGGATCCGGTGATATCGGAATGATCATGGCCCGCCGAATGACCCTGGAGGGGGCTCGGGTGGTTATGGTTGTTGAACTGATGCCCTACCTTGCAGGTCTGACACGTAACCGCGTACAGTGTCTCGACGATTTTCAAATTCCGCTGAAGCTGGCACACACCATTACACGCATTGAGGGTAATGAGCGCGTTACCGGAGTGTGGGTTGCGCCGGTAGACGAGAATAAGAAGCCGATCAGGGAACAGGAGGAATTTGTGCCCTGCGACACAGTTCTTTTCTCCGTAGGACTGATGCCTGAGAATGAACTTACACGAAAGGCAGGGATCAAGATCAATCCCATTACTAACGGACCTGAGATCAATCAGTATATGCAGACGTCGGTGCCCTCGGTGTTTGCCTGCGGAAATGTTGTCCATGTAAATGACTTGGCGGACAATGTGAGCGAGGAAAGTGCCCGTGCAGGAAAGTATGCGGCTCAGTATGCGATGAGCAATCTTCTAGAGACAGCGCGGGAGGTGGCTTGCGTTACCGGAAGGAACGTTCGTTATCTGTGTCCTCAAAAGATTCATGTTGCTGAAAAAGGCGAGAAGGTAAATGTTTATTTCCGCGTGCTTTGGCCTGAGCTTGGCGTGAGGCTGGTGGCGCGTTGCGGTGATGAGATCATTGTGTCGAAAAAAGAGTACCGGGTGAATCCGGGAGAGATGAATCATGTGACCATCGACACGGCGAAACTCGTTGGTGATACCGTTACCGTTGAGGTTGTAAAGGAGGATTGAGAAGATGAATGCAGAGCGTATAAAAAAAGAAATTATCTGTACAGTATGCCCGAGAGGGTGTCGGATTGAGGCAGTGGGTGTGGGAGATATGGTGGAGACGGTTGACGGATATAGCTGCAAGCGCGGTTTGGAGTATGCAACTGCTGAGTTTGCTCACCCGGTCCGCATTTTGACAACAACCGTAAAAATGGAGGGCGTTCAGAATGATCTTCTTCCGGTTCGGTCGGCAAAGCCTGTTCCGAAGGAAAAATTGTTCGCATGCATGGATGTGATCAGAAAAACAGTTGTCAAGGTGCCGGTGGCATGTCATGAGGTTGTAATTTCAAATATCTGCGATACGGGAATTGATATGATTGCGACAAAAACCGTTGAATAATCAATGAGAAGATGGAGTGTGTAACATGGAGAGAAAAATAGGAACTGTTTCCAGAGGGGTTCGCTGCCCGATCATCAGAGAAGGGGACGATCTCGCAGCGATTGTTGTAGACAGTGTGCTTTTAGCAGCACAAAGTGAAGGATTTAAGCTTAAAAATCGTGATGTAATCGGAATTACCGAGTCTGTTGTTGCCCGTGCGCAGGGAAACTATGCCACGGTCGATGATATTGCGGCAGATGTAAAGGCGAAAACCGGAGGAGAAACTGTAGGTGTGGTTTTTCCGATCCTTTCCCGTAACCGCTTTTCGGTTAACTTAAGAGGAATTGCAAGAGGATGTAAAAAGGTGGTCATCATGCTCAGCTATCCCAGCGATGAGATGGGAAATGCGATGCTGAGTGTGGATCAACTGGATGAGGCGGGAGTGAAT
>JAFSBP010000222.1 GCA_017437205.1 Lachnospiraceae bacterium | reverse complement strand
GGGGCCGGTAGAGACGAGCCGACAGTCTTCAAATCCGGGGATGTACTTTTTCATAAAGGCAACGATCTGTCTTGCCTGCCTTCTTCCATCGACCTCCGCGTCAGTTAAGTCAAAAGGATCGACCGCTGATTTATAGGTGACGCGGGACATATTCAAGATGAACTCACCGGGTGTGTTTGTCTCGAAGCAGAGCACCATGTTCCGGTCGATGGGGAACTCGCCCGCCTCCTTTGCCTTAATGATCAGGGAGTAAGAACCCTGAATTCCTGTTCTCGGAAGCTCCTCGAGATCATCAAAAGGAACCGTCGCAAGCATATCGTCACGGCACTCCTTCACATAGGCGATCATCCGGTCACGGTCCACACCGGCAACCTTCACATTCATTGTCATGGGCTGCGCCAGATTGTCCGACTCGCGCCCGTAGATGGCGGTTGCACCGGCTCTTGTCGCCAGATCTGCATCCGCGCTGCAGTCTAAGAAGACCTTTGCAGTGACGGTGAAAAATCCATTTTTGGAGTACAGATTAACGGAAGTGATTTTTCCCTCCTCCACCGCACAGCCGGTAAATACCGTGTGGTACAGAAGACGGACACCCGCCTCCAGCGCCATTGTCTCCAAGATATATTTCATTCCCTCGGCATCGAAGGGAGTAATACTGCTGGCGTAACCCACACAATCCTCCATATGCCCGGGAGATAATTCCATTTCCTTTAGCCTACTAATGATCTCATCCGCGATGCCGCGCACAACCTGAGTCTTTCCTGCATGGAAGGTCATCTGGGGGCCTACGCCCGCCACCGTGAGCATACCGCCCAAGTAGCCGTACTGTTCAACCAAAAGGGTCTTTGCGCCCTGTCTCGCCGCCGCAATGGCCGCCACCGCACCGGCGGGACCTCCGCCGATCACAACCACATCATAGTTTAAATCTCTCATCATTTTTCTAATTTCCCTTATTCAAGCAAAGTAAGCGCCAAACAGGGGTGATATTTCACGCCCCCATTTGACACTTCCAAGTTTTATTTACCAAATATACAGTTCTCTTCCGGTGAGTTTCCAGATTGCCTCAATGAAATAGTAATCAGCGTAAACGAGGGTATGCTCCCAGTCGTTTCCGTGATATTCTGTCGTACATTTTTCCACAATCTGATCCATGTTAGTATCCCAATTGCAGCGCTCCCGCTCCAATGTGGTGAGCAATCTCATTGCCGCACGGTGGTATACCTTGCTCTCGTTCTGCTCCAGCTCACCCAGCTTCTTCAGCTGTCTCTCGATTTCCAGCATACCGCAGGCAGCCACCACCGTCGCGGAGGAATCCTCCCAAGTGATGTCTTCCGGCTGCTTGAAATCCACAGGAATCAGGTTGTTCTCCGGAATGTTGGCTATAAAATAGTTTGCCACTTTCTTCGCCGTGTTTAAGTAGCTCAGATCGCCGGTATGAATGTAGCTCATCACAAAGCCGTAAAGCGCCCAACTCTGTCCTCTGGTCCAGGAGGAGCCTTTTGCATAGCCCTGCCCGCCAACGTCCTCGAGATGTTCGCCGGTTACAGCATCAAAACGCACAATATGGTTTACCGATCCGTCCTCGCGGACAAAGTACTGCTTTACCGTATTGGCATGGGCAGTCGCCATCTGTAAAAACTTCGGATCTCCGTTCACCTCATAGGCCCAATACAAAAGAGGCAGGTTCATCATACAATCAATAATGGCCGTGCCCGCCGACTTCTCACCATTCCATGCGCGGATAAAGTTTCCGGCAGGGTTAAAACGGCCGGCCAGATTGCAAGCTGCCAACAGCCCACGGTTAAACCCGTCGTCATCACCGGTCAGCTTATAATTCGCCACCGCGGTGGGCAGCCATTTGAAGCCGTTGTCGTGATCCAGCTTTCTTGCATCCATGAGGTTTTTGTCCAGCTTCTTTTCCACCTCCAGGGCAATTTCCCTGTAAAGGTCATCCTTCGTGGCATTGTACATCTGCCACATGATTCCGCCCCAGAAGCCATTGGTCCACCAGCAGATATTCCTCTCGGCCAGGTCCCCGTAGACTCCGTTCACCGCTTTAAAGGGAATCTTGTGACGATTCCTCTCCGCCACCGCTCTCATCTTTGTCGTTATCTTCTCGGCCACTTCCTCGGCCCATCTCAATTCGTCCATGTTATACCTCCCTAGTGGATTCTTTCCCACTTCTCGCAAAGTTCCGTCACTGAGGCAGGAAATTCCGACATCATCCGCCCACTCTCCACGATCATCGTCTGATCGTAACCGATCTTAGCAAGTTCCTCGAAGAGTTCTCTCCAATTGATCACGCCGTCGCCCGGCAGGAAATGTCTCTCCTGAATGCCGTCATTGTCCGACACGTGCATGGTGATGATGTACTTTCCGACCTTACGGATAAAGTCTCTGTGTGCTTCCTTCAAGAGATGGTTTACGTCAAAGCAGACGCCCACGTTGTCACCCACCGCCTCCATGATGGGAAGCAGATCGGCGGATGTCTGAACCATGCCGTTGGTCAGGTTCTCCACTGCAACCTTCATACCCATCGTCTTGCAGTAAGCACAAAACTCTTTGAGGGACTTGATCAGCGCCTCCACTCTCTCGGGACTCACTTCGTCTTTCACCTCTCCGGCACAGGGATGCAGTACAAGCACCTCCGGCCGTAAGGGGAATATATGTCTGACTACCCGCTTCTGGTTTTCCAGCGCGGCAAGTCTCAAATTTTCATCCGGCTGGGACAGATCAAAACTGCTCTTTTGGGGCAGATGAACAGTGCGGCTGATGATCCCGCTCTTTTCCTTCTCCGCCAAGATGATGCGCACACGCTCATTGATTTCGTCGTAATCATCCTTCACGATGCGAAATTCCAGATAGCGGATTCCATTCTCCACAAAAGTCTCTGTCACACCCTCCAGCTTTCCGATGATGGAAACGCCGAGTTTTTCTTTGATTGCCATGTAGCTTTCCCCCATACTCAGTCTCAGCTTAGGTTACTGTAAATATTTCCAGCAACATCGTCCTCACCGCACTCCTCCGGGTAGATCGGCACGCTTCT
>JAFSBP010000221.1 GCA_017437205.1 Lachnospiraceae bacterium | reverse complement strand
TTGTCATGATGATTTTATAGTAATCACGATGCGTGATCTGCGTCAGGACGGAAGAAGATGGTTTACATTGCTGAGTCGCGGAGCGGATGGCAGATACCAAATTGAGTTTGAAGGGGATTTTCCGGAAAAAGAAGTGACGGATAATGAAATCTGGCTCAAGATCTACGATCCCCAGTATGCTGTTAGCATGGACTTCGACGGCGAACGACTGGTGATGGGAGCTATCGTGAATGGCTATTTGGACGGGTCAAAACAACCGGGGCTGTTCCAAATCATTGTTTATGAAGCCGGGGAGTTGATTTTCCACGGACAGTATCAGAGCAGTCTGGTGATCGGCGAAGATATCGATGACGGCTGGCAGCATTTGAAATGGACACCGCTGACTGTCAGCTGGGATTAAAAACGTATAAAAACAATTGAATCACTCATATTATACAGCAGGAGACGATAGCAAACTCCTGCTGTATTTAAGTTGTTTTTTTGCAAACACCCTCATTTTGAGGGGTAAAACAGCTTGACAACCCCTCGAATTGAGGGTATTATATAAACGAGAGGATATACATTTTAGGAGAGAGTTATGGAAGAAAAAGTATTTGCCATCACGGAAAGCCTGACCGGTGAGGAGATAAAGGGCGTGAGGAATCGGCTGAAGCTGACACAGAAAGAATTTGCTGACCTGGTGAATGTTTCGGTTAAGACTGTTGAGCGGTGGGAGACGGGAAACCGACCGGTTGTCGGGCCGGTGGTTGCGCTCGCGAAAGTTTTGATGGATTATCCGCAGTTTTCTGAGCAGTACCGGATTCCGGAGAAAACTTATCCCATGCGGCTGTGGTATATGTGCGGGTCGCAGATCTGCAGTGTGATTGATGTGGACGAGCAGAGAAAGATGGTGAAGGTGTTTAACTTTATCCGCCATGACCAGTATCGGGCGTTCGGGCGGGTGGAGATGCCTACGTTTGAAGAGTATGAGGAATTTTTGGAGTCACGGTGTTTTCCGCGAAGCAGAGATAAGATGAAACTTATGCTGCGGGAGTTGAATCTGCCGTTTTATGATCCGCTTCTGATCGTGGAGAAGACCGGCGGAAGAATGGCGGAGGATAATTTTTGGATACGGATAGAGAGGTGATCCTATGGTTGAATTGTATGAGCAGAATCTTCGTGGGGAGAACCGACAGTCATCGAAGGGAAACCAGTTGAAGTGGCTGCAGGACGGAAACTGGTATAAGGCGGATTATACCGGATACGAGGGGCTTTCGGAGTATGTGGTTTCTGCACTGCTGAAGATGTCCGGCTTTTCTGAGGATGAATATGTACTGTATGAGACGGAAGAAATCTGTTATGGTCATCAGGTTTTCCGTGGCTGCAAAAGCCGGAATTTTTTGCCGGACGGGTGGCAGATGATTACGCTGGAGCGTCTGTTTAAGCAGTCATATGGACAGAGCTTGAACGGTAGCATTTATCGGATTGTGGATCACGAAAGCCGTTTGCGGTTTTTGGTGGATCAGGTGGAGCGGATCACCGGTCTTGAGGATTTTGGCCGTTATATGTGTAAACTTCTGACCGTGGATGCATTTTTTCTCAATGAAGACCGTCACACGCACAATATTGCTGTGCTGTTGGATCCGGCAGGGCAGTATCACTATTGTCCGTATTTTGATCATGGAGCAGCCCTTTTGGCTGATACCACGTTAGATTATCCGATGGGTGTGGATATTGATAAGCTGATCGCGAGTGTGAGGGCGAGGACATTCTGTGATGATTTTGACGAGCAGTTGGATGTTGCGGAGAAACTTTACGGACAGCAGGTTAAGTTTGTTTTTTCGGAGAGAACACTGACAGATTTGTTGGACAGAGAGTCGGTGTATCCGGAGGAGATAAAGAAGCGGGTGAAGGAGATTGTGCTAGAGCGCAGAAGGAAGTATCAGTATTTATTTTGAAAAGATAAATGTTTATAAAGAATTTATCCATATCATAGCGAATTATCTTGATTTTCTGAACGGAGAGTGTTATAGTTAGTACAGAATGCGGGAATAGGCTTTCCGCATAGTAAGAACAAATTTTAGAAATTTAGGGTGCGAGCGATGAAAAAGCAGA
>JAFSBP010000220.1 GCA_017437205.1 Lachnospiraceae bacterium | reverse complement strand
CCGTCCTCATTACTTCAGCCCGCTCATGAAACTATTGTGATATCGCCCGTCTTCCGTCACATCCTCCCCGAACCATTCCGGTGGAACAAATGCATTCGCGGCTTCGATTGACGTAAACTCGACCTCAGCCAGATGAAGCCCCGGCTGGGGTGATGAGAAGACGTCTACCTCGGCGGTAAAATCGTCGTGGATGGGCACCAGGTAGCGTACCTTTGTGATGAGACGTCCGTCAATCTTCTCGCGCAGATGTGCGTATGATTCGGCAGTGAGCGGGAGGTTATACTCTTCGCGGGCCATTTTTCCCTTGCCCTTGTAAGTGAGATAATAGGTGTCATCTTCCTTGCGGATACGCACCACAGGATTTGTACATAGATAGCCTTGCTCGATCGTATGGCAGGGATAGTCATACAGATCAGTTGGGATAGTATTTAATAAAAATTTGCGCTCGATTTCCATGGGAAACCTCCTGAAAAAAAGATTAGACTTTTGACACCCACATCCTATGATACCCCATTTTGAGGAAAATGTAAATAAAATACATGAAAAATTGGGGGAGGTAGAATTGACAGCGGCTAAAAAAACAATTACAATAAAGCCGTCATTATATAGTCATTAGTCGAGCGAGGGAAAACGATGAAGATATTGATTGCATCTGACATTCACGGATCTGCATATTATTGTGAGAAGCTGGTTGACGCATTTGAGCGTGAGGAAGCAGATAGAATGTTGTTACTGGGAGATATTCTTTACCACGGTCCGAGAAACGATCTGCCGAAGGAGTATGCACCGAAGCGTGTGGCGGCACTGTTAAACACCTACAGAGAGCAGATTTTCTGCGTGCGCGGCAACTGTGAAGCCGAGGTGGATCAGATGATGTTAGAGTTTCCGGTGATGGCGGATTATTGTATTTTGTGTGCTGGGGAGCGGCTCATCTACGCCACTCACGGACACATCCACAACAAAAATGCGATGCCGCCCATGAGACCCGGAGATATCCTTCTTCACGGACATACGCACATTCCGGCCTGTGAGGTGAGCGACACCTGTATTTATCTGAACCCCGGTTCTGTCTCCATACCGAAAGAGGGCAGCTGGCACGGGTATCTTCTGATGACGGAGAACGAGTTCATATGGAAGAATCTGGAAGGAGAAATAAAAGAGAGAATTAAGTATTGACGTTCGGATGAAATTCGCAAAATTTTTGGTAAATTTTGCGAATTTTTGCTTGACAGATGAAAGGGAGAGTGTTATTCTAAAAAACGGTTAGGAAAGACTAATTATAGAGATGAACAGGGAGGACGCGATGAACTTAACAGATGCGCAGGAAGGAATTGAATATATTATTAAGGATATTCAGACTGACGATGAAGAGTTGAACGGGTTTCTGTTCACTCTGGGATGTTACAGCGGAGAGCCGATCACTGTGATTGCCCATAAAAAGGGCGGTTGTGTTGTGTCGATCAAAGACGGAAGATACAGTATTGATAAGCAGTTGGCGGCTGCGATTTTAATCTAAAATGTATAGTGGTGAGTAATCACCACATATATTTTGTAATAGAGTTAGTCATGCCTATCTAAAGTGACGCCGGAATACCGGCAGATTGACCGGTGGAATCTGCAGCCGGAGAATAATCAGCAAAGAAAGAGGAGGATCACCAATGAGAATCGCATTAGCAGGTAACCCAAACAGCGGAAAGACCACCATGTACAATGCACTCACCGGAAAGAATGAGCGCGTTGGTAACTGGGCAGGTGTTACCGTGGACAAAAGAATTGCCCCGATTAAGAAGACTTTTTATGCAGGAGAAGAACTGCTGGCAGTCGATCTGCCCGGCGCATACTCCATGTCTCCGTTTACCTCGGAAGAGAGTGTGACGAGTGGATACATAAAGAATGAGAATCCGGATGTTATCATAAATATTGTGGACGCGACCAACTTAAGTCGCAGTTTGTTTTTTACCACCCAGCTTCTGGAACTGGGTATTCCGGTGGTTGTGGCACTGAATAAAAGTGATATCAATGACAAAAAGGACAATAAGATCGATACGGAAAAACTGACGAAGAAGCTTGGATGTCCGGTAGTGAATACTGTTTCCACAGACACCGATTCCACTGATTTGGAGAACGTGATCGCGGCGGCTGTTTCTCTGCGTGGAAAAGGACAGAAAGCTCCTTATGTGCAGGGTGATATTGATCTGACCGATAAGGCTGTGGTTGAGGCTGCTGACAGAAAGCGTTTCGCATTTGTAAATAAGATTGTTGCTGAGGTTGAGACCCGTAAGGTTCTGACAAAAGATAAGAATTATCAGGATAAAATTGATGATGTCCTGACCAACAAGTGGCTGGGGATTCCGATCTTTGCGGTAGTGATGTTCCTGGTATTTCAGATTTCTCAGGCGTGGGTTGGTCCCTGGATTGCAGAAGGGTATGAATTCGAGAACGGCACGGCCATTCCCGGCCTGGTTACCCTGATTGATATGTTTAAGGAGTGGGTGGCCGGTCTGCTGGATGGCAGCAATGCATTTTTTTCTGCGCTGCTGACTGAGGGTATCATTGGTGGCGTGAGTGCCGTTGTCGGTTTCCTTCCTCTGGTTATGGTAATGTACTTCCTTATCGCTCTTCTTGAAGATTGCGGTTACATGGCTCGTGCGACTGTAGTTTTGGATCCGATTTTTAAGAAGGTTGGCTTGTCCGGTAAGTCCGTCATTCCTTTCGTCATCGGAACAGGATGTGCGATTCCCGGTGTTATGGCAGCTCGTACAATCCGCAATGAGCGTGAGCGCAATGCCACAGCGATGTTAGCACCTTTCATGCCCTGTGGAGCGAAGCTTCCGGTAATCGGTCTCTTCGCCGGAGCTTTCTTCGGTGAGGCTTCATGGGTAGGAACATTGATGTATTTCGTAGGAATCGTACTGATCCTGCTGGGAGCACTGCTTGTAAACAAGATTGCAGGACACAAGAACCGCAAGTCCTTCTTTATCATGGAGTTGCCTGAGTATAAGGCACCTTCTTTGAAACGGGCGTTTATCTCCATGTGCAGCCGTGGCTGGGCTTATATCGTTAAGGCCGGTACGATCATTTTGTTGTGTAACGCTGTGGTATTTATCATGCAGTCCTTCAACTGGCAGCTTCAGCTGGTAGAGGAGGGAATGGAAAACACTTCTATTCTGGCGACGATCGCTAATCCGATCGCAGTTTGCCTGGTACCCGTAGTGGGGATCACTGCTTGGCAACTGGCGGCAGCGGCAGTGACCGGCTTTATCGCAAAGGAGAAT
>JAFSBP010000219.1 GCA_017437205.1 Lachnospiraceae bacterium | reverse complement strand
TCCCCGAGGCAGCACGAGCGCTGCAGGACTTCGTGGATGAGCTGAGCAACTGGTACGTTCGCCGCAGCCGTGAGCGCTTCTGGGCAAAAGGTATGGAGCAGGACAAGATCAATGCATACATGACCCTGTACACTGCGTTGGTGACCGTTGCGAAGGTGGCAGCACCCATGATCCCCTTCATGGCGGAGAATATTTACCGGAACCTGGTTTGCACCTCCGATGCAAGTGCGCCTGAGAGTGTTCACCTGTGTGACTTCCCGGTGGCAGATGAGTCCCTCATCGATCCGGAGCTTGAGAAGAACATGGAGGCCCTTCTGGATATCGTTGTCATGGGTCGCGCATGTCGTAACACCGCAAATATCAAGAACCGTCAGCCCATCGGAAAGATGTTCGTGAAGGCAGATTTCACGTTGCCTGAGTTCTACACGGAGATCATTGCCGACGAGCTGAATGTAAAGAAGGTAGAGTTTACCTCCGACGTGAGAAGCTTCACTTCCTATCAGTTCAAGCCTCAGATGCGCACCGTCGGACCGAAGTACGGTAAGCTCCTCGGTCAGATTAAGAATAAGCTTGCCGAGGTGGATGGAAACGCAGCGATGGATGAGCTGAACGAGAAAGGTGCATTGACCTTTAATATCGCGGACACCGAGGTGGTGCTGACGAAGGATGATCTGCTCATCGATTCCGCTCAGATCCCCGGATACGTGTCCGAGTCCGATCAGAAGATGACGGTCGTTTTGGACACTAATCTCACCGAGGAACTGATCGAGGAAGGCTTTGTCCGCGAAATCGTCAGCAAGATCCAGACCATGCGTAAGGAGGCCGGCTTCGAGGTGATGGATAAGATCCGTCTGACCCTTTCCGGCAGCGATAAGCTGGTACAGATCTTCGAGAAGAACGCGGAAGAGATCAAATCCGATGTTCTGGCACTGGAGGCAGTGGTTGGAACCGGTTCCGGTTATGTGAAGGATTGGAATATCAACGGAGAAGCAGCAACCATTTCTGTAGAGAAGTGCTGAAGAAAATCATTGGCGCAACAGTTCGACCTTTCACTTAGGTGAAGGGAGAACTGTTGCTGACATCATAATAATGACATCGATTTTGGAGGAATATATGGCAGAAATCAGTAACATGGGCTTTAACAAAGAAGTCTTCAAAAAAGAGGTGGTAAACAATGTGAAGAGCATTTACCGCCGCACCATCGACGAGGCGACACCGAAGCAGATCTTCACTGCGGTTGCCTACGCGATCAAGGATTATATTATGGACGCGTGGATCGCTACTCATAAGGAGTATGACCGCTCCGACGCGAAGATCGTATACTACCTGTCTATGGAGTTTTTGATGGGTCGTGCGCTGGGCAACAACTTGATCAACATGACCGCATACGAAGAGGTAAAGGAAGCGCTGGAGGAGCTGGGTATCGATCTGAATGTGATCGAGGATCAGGAGAGAGACTATGCGCTGGGTAATGGTGGTCTCGGCCGTTTGGCAGCCTGCTTCCTTGACTCCCTGGCAACGCTCGGCTATCCCGCATACGGCTGTGGTATCCGCTACCAGTACGGTATGTTCAAGCAGCAGATCGTTGACGGCTATCAGGTGGAGGTTCCCGATGAGTGGCTGAAGGACGGAAATCCCTTCGAGGTACGCCGCGAGGAGTACGCAACCGAGGTTAAATTCGGCGGATACGTTCGCGCGGAGGCTGACGGAACCGGCAGATACTTCTTTAAGCAGGAAGGATATCAGTCCGTGAAGGCGATCCCTTACGATCTGCCCATCATCGGCTACGGAAACAACGTGATCAACACCCTTCGCATTTGGGACGCAGAGCCCATGGTGAAGTTCAATCTGGCATCCTTTGACAAGGGTGATTACCGCAACGCGGTAGAGCAGGAGAACCTGGCGAAGAATATTGTCGAGGTTCTGTACCCCAACGACAACCACTATGCAGGTAAGGAGCTGCGCTTAAAGCAGCAGTATTTCTTCATCTCCGCCAGCGTTCAGCGCGCGGTAGCCCGTTACAAGGAGACCCACGGCGGCGATGTTCGTAAGCTGTACGAGAAGGTTTGCTTCCAGTTAAACGACACCCATCCTACGGTAGCAATCCCCGAGCTGATGCGCATCCTGATAGATGAGGAGAAGCTGACCTGGGATGAGGCATGGGACATCACCACGAAGACCTGTGCGTACACCAACCACACCATCATGGCGGAGGCGCTTGAGAAATGGCCCATCGAGCTGTTCTCCAGACTCCTTCCCCGTATCTACCAGATCGTTGAGGAGATCAACCGCCGCTTCGTGAACAAGGTGCGTGAGATGTACCCCGGCAACGAGGAGAAGGTTCGCAAGATGGCGATCATTTACGACGGACAGGTAAAGATGGCTCACATGGCAATCGTAGCAGGCTTTTCCGTAAACGGTGTAGCGAGACTGCACACCGAGATTCTGAAGAATCAGGAGCTTCGTGATTTCTACGAGATGATGCCTGAGAAATTCAATAACAAGACCAACGGTATCACTCAGCGCCGTTTCCTGCTTCACGGAAATCCCCTTGAGGCAGCCTGGGTGACGAGTAAGATCGGAGACGAGTGGATCACCGATCTGGCTCACATCAAGAATCTGGCGGTCTACGCAGACGATGAAAAGTGTCAGCAGGAGTTCATGAACATTAAGTATCAGAATAAGCTCCGCCTGGCTAAATATATTAAGGAACACAATGGTATCGACGTTGATCCCCGCTCCATCTTTGATGTGCAGGTAAAACGTCTCCACGAGTATAAGCGTCAGCTCTTAAACATCCTGCATGTAATGCACCTGTATAATCAGCTGAAGGACTATCCGGACATGGAGTTCTATCCCAGAACTTTCATCTTCGGTGCGAAGGCGGCAGCAGGTTATCACACCGCGAAGCTGACCATCAAGCTGATCAACTCCGTGGCAGAGGTAATCAACAACGACCGCTCCATAGGTGGAAAGATCAAGGTGGTCTTCATTGAGGACTACCGCGTATCCAACGCAGAGTGGATCTTCGCAGCCAGCGATGTCAGCGAGCAGATCTCCACGGCCAGCAAGGAGGCATCCGGTACCGGTAACATGAAGTTTATGTTAAACGGTGCCCTGACGCTGGGAACCATGGACGGCGCGAACGTTGAGATCGTGGAGGAGGTTGGAGCAGAGAATACGTTCATCTTCGGTCTGACTTCTGACGAAGTGATCAATTACGAGAAGAACGGTGGTTACAACCCCATGGATATCTTCAACAGTGACCAGGATATCCGCCGCGTGCTGATGCAGCTCATCAACGGATTCTACTCTCCCGATGATCCCGAACTGTTCCGTCCGCTTTACAACTCTTTGTTGAACACCCTGACCACCGATGTGGCAGACCGCTACTTCATCCTGAAGGATTTCCACTCCTACGCAGATGCGCAGAGAAGAGTGGAGGCGGCTTATCGAGATTCCAAGTGGTGGGCGAGAGCGGCAATCTTGAATATCGCTTGCTCCGGAAAGTTCACCTCCGACAGAACTATCCAGCAGTATGTGGATGAGATCTGGAAGCTGGAGAAGATTAAGGTGGAAATTTGAGCATGAACAAAAAGCATATTCTCATCATTGCCGGAAGTGTT
>JAFSBP010000218.1 GCA_017437205.1 Lachnospiraceae bacterium | reverse complement strand
TACATATCCAGATTGGAAAAAAAGATTATCAAAAGACTGAAAAAAGAAATTGTAAGATTCGAATAATTGTGATATAATAAGGATTAACTGTGTTTTGGAGGAAGGGCAAATGAAGAAAAATCAATATACAAAGCGCCTGAGTGCACTGTTAATACTTATAATGATAGCGATATTTTCACTGACAGGCTGTCACGAAGAGGCGAAGCCGACAGAGACAGATGAGCCGACGGATGAGCCGACAGAAGATTTAAGCTATTTGGATGCGTACACTGAATATGTGCAGAGTATTCTGGATGCGAATTATCACGGAGATTGCACACGTTATATGCAGATTACCGGTGCGTCGCAGCAACAGGCCGCGAAGATGGCAGAGGCACATGCGGTAAATTTGGCTGAACAGATTGCTGAACTTTATGCAATTCAGTTGAAGCAGATTCCGGCAGAAATCGGCGAGCGTCTGACTGAGGTGGCATATGATGTATACGAGAAAGCCGTATATACAGTGAGTGATGCCGATAAAGTCGGTGAAAAGATTTATGTCTCTATTTCAGTGCAGCCGTTAAAGTTCTACCATGGTGTTGCAGCGCAGCTGGAGGAATACATTGAGGAGTTTAATGCGCGTGCAAAGGATGGCGAATTTGGACACCTGACAGAGAGCGAGTATGAGAATGAGTATGCTAAGGGCGTACTTGAGATTCTTGAGGCATCCACACAGAGCATTGAGACTGAGGATGCGCGGGATTACCGCATTCAGATCAGATATAATGAAGAAACCAAAGTCAGCTATATCGCGGAGGAAGATTTGGATGCGATCAATCGGTTGATTTTAGCTAAATGGGAAGGTTAATGTATAGCGTAACGATATTTATTGCCCACATCTGGCTTCTTGGTGCGGCGTGGACAGATTTAAAATTCAGAAAAGTGTCAAACCGCTGGTGTCTTTGCGGTGCTATTGCCGCAATGGTCTTATTGGCCGTGCAGTCGACACCGGAGATGGGCGGTTTGGCATTTTTTCTTGACAGGATTTTCGGAGCGCTGTTTGCAAGTGGCTTTCTGTTGTTGGGCACCTTGATCCGGCGCGGTGGCATCGGGATGGGAGATGTTAAGGTGTTTTTTGTGCTGGGACTTTTGCTAGGAACAGAATGCGTGGGAATCGTACTTTTTCTTACGCTTGTCGCAGCACTGATTGTTGCGGCGGTCGGTTTGGCCATCAAAAGGATGAATCGAAAATATCCGCTTCCGCTTTGCACATTTGCGTATATTGCGATGGTCACTCTGTGTTTGATGCGAAGATGTTAAGATAACTTTTGCACGAAAAATAAAACAAATAAAAAAATATTAAAAAGTGCTTGACATTCGTGAGTGAACATAATATAATGGTCAAGCAATCGAGGCGTGGCTCAGTTTGGTAGAGCGCCGTGTTCGGGACGCGGAGGTCGCAGGTTCAAATCCTGTCGCCTCGACGCAAAATCAGTAGCTATGGCCAGTTGGTCAAGGGGTTAAGACGCCGCCCTCTCACGGCGGAAACAGGGGTTCGATTCCCCTACTGGCTGCTAAGACGAATCCTATGATCGTCTTAAAACAAGCGTAGGATCATGGCCAGTTGGTCAAGGGGTTAAGACGCCGCCCTCTCACGGCGGAAACAGGGGTTCGATTCCCCTACTGGCTGTACGAAAAGACTTGTCATCATAGGATGGTAGGTCTTTTTTCTTTATATCTTTTTGCAGTAAAAAGAGAATCTGGTGAATTGAAAGAGGCAAACGGGTGAAACGGAAAATTTGGTTTTTGATCGCTGTGGTGTTGTTCATCAATCTGATGGCGGTCGTGCTGATTATCGGGAATAACGATTATAAGGAGATGGAGAACAAAGGATTCTTTTACGATGAGACAGTTACCGTATGCGATATGTTTCGCAGTAATGATGAATGGCATGCCGTGGTGTATTATGGGGGAAACTACGAATTGGCAGTCATGAAGGCGGATAGTTTTAAGCGGGAATATATTTTTCCTCGTGGGATTGATAAGCCGTGCTGGTCGCAGAAGCATGGTGCGCTGTTTTATATTTTAGACAATCTGCTTGTGAAATATGACGTCGGGGCATTGCAAGCTACCGAGATAAAGTTGGCAGAAGAACAGGAGATGTGGGTATATGCAGTGGCAGAGACATACGCCGTGGTATATTGCCCACAGGAATACATGGCTTATAAGTTTATTGATCTTAGCGATGGAAGGGTGAGAATGCAGGTGGATCAACGAGAAATGAGGCTGAACCTCTTGTTTGTGGCAGGAGATAAGTGTCTCTTTTCGGGGAGTGATCATTCAACTCCGTCAGACAAAAGATATTTTTTTCTGTATAACGGAGCAGAATATGGACGGATAGAAGAACTTGATCGACCAATATACGTTGGTCTGTGTGATTATATTGGGGACGTTATGT
This sequence comes from Lachnospiraceae bacterium, assembly GCA_017437205.1. Classification (GTDB taxonomy): domain Bacteria; phylum Bacillota; class Clostridia; order Lachnospirales; family Lachnospiraceae; genus RGIG423. The sequence goes on along the minus strand of JAFSBP010000218.1, from coordinate 11,454 downwards.
ATTATGCGGCCAGTGGTGGAGACCTACGTGCGCGCTATTTGGATGAGAATGAGGTGAAGGACGTTCGGATTGCGCAGACGTCTGTCCTTGGACTCGGCTCAGTGAATGATCGGTTGATCTGTCTTACCTATAGTTATTCTTTGGGCGATAGTAAGAGTGAACTTTGTATACTGAATGAGGCGGGGGAGTTGTCTGCTTTCGCTGCGCTGGAAGGCGACAAAAACACTAGGCTTTATGTTACTGAGGAAGGTGTGGCTTGTCTGCTGGGGCAGAATAGGGTGTTTACATATTCATTTTGTGAAGATTTTTTTGAAAAACATTAAAAAGTGCTTGCATTTCTTTGAGATACGTGTTACACTAATCCTAACAACATATTGACGATACTTAAGTGGGCTTGCGAGTCCACTTTTCGTTTTGTGTAGGGGAAAGATTCATGAAGGAGATGAATGAATGGTAAAGCGTGAAGAGATTGAAGCGCGCACCGAAGAACTGGTACTGCCGTTAGTGGCTGAAAAGCAGTTTGAACTGGTGGATGTTGAGTATGTGAAGGAGGGTGGTAGCTACTACCTGCGCATTTACATCGACAAGGAGGGCGGGATCACTGTAAATGACTGTGAAGATATCAGCCGTCCGTTCAGTGATATTCTGGATCAGGAGGATTACATTGAGGGCAGTTATATCCTCGAGGTCAGTTCGCCGGGGCTGGGACGTCCGCTGAAGAAGGAAAAGGATTTTAAACGCAGTCTGGGAGAGGAAGTTGAGATCCGGCTGTTCCGGCAGGTGGAGCATCAGAAGGAGTGGATCGGACTTTTGACGGCCTATGATCAGCAAACAGTTACCATTGAGACCGAGGATGGGCGGGAGATGACATTTGAACGCAGTAATCTCGCACTGATTCGCTTGGCTTTCTTCTTTTAAGTAAAACATACGAAAATAAGGTTGGCGTGTACGCCGCAGACAGGAGGATAATGGAAAATGAATAAGGAACTGTTCGAAGCAATTGCAATTTTGGAGAAGGAGAAAAACATCAGCCGTGAGGTATTGATCGAGGCGATTGAGCGTTCTCTGATTCAGGCTTGTAAGATTCACTTCGGCAAATCAGACAATATTAAAGCAGAGGTAAATCGCGAAACATGTGATTTCTCTGTATACGCAGAAAAGACAGTAGTGGAGACTGTGGAGGATCCGGTGATGCAGATTTCCCTGAAGGATGCGCAGACCCTGGATGCGCACTATGCGGTGGATGACATCATTCAGATTCCGATCAAATCAAAAGAGTTTTCACGTATCGCAGCAAAGAATGCGAAGGACATTATTACCCAGAAGATCCGCGAGGAGGAGCGCCGCTCACTCTATGAGATGTACGCAACCCGCGAGAAGGAAGTGGTTACCGGTGTTGTTCAGCGTTATATGGGCAAGAATATCAGTATTAATCTGGGCAAGGCAGACGCTACTCTGAATGAGAATGAGCAGGTGAAGGGCGAGACCTTCAGACCTACCGAGCGTGTGAAGGTTTATATTTTGGAAGTAAAGTCTACTCCCAAGGGACCTCGTATTCTGGTTTCCCGTACTCATCCCGAGTTGGTTGCACGTTTGTTTGAGGCCGAGGTTGCCGAGGTGAAGGATGGAACCGTTGAGATCAGAGGTATTGCCCGCGAGGCAGGTTCCCGTACCAAGATGAGTGTATATTCCAACGATCCGAATGTGGATGCAGTAGGAGCATGTGTCGGAATCAACGGCGCCCGTGTAAATGCCATTGTGAATGAGCTTCGCGGTGAGAAGATCGATATCATCAACTGGAGTGAGAACTCTGCATTGCTCATCGAGAACGCACTGAGCCCTGCAAAGGTCATCTGCGTTATCGCCGATGACGATGAGAAGGTTGCACAGATCATCGTTCCTGACTATCAGCTGTCCCTGGCGATTGGCAAGGAAGGACAGAACGCGCGCCTTGCAGCTCGTTTGACCGGATATAAGATTGATATCAAGAGCGAGACTCAGGCTCGTGAGTCCGGACTGTTGGATGAGATCGGTTACGATGCCAGCATGAGCGGTGAGTACGACGATTACGGCGACATCTACTACGAGGATGAGGAAGAGTTTGAAGAGGAATTCTACGAGGAAGAGATTTCCGACGAGCAGTAATTCCGAAGTGAAAGGTAAATGAGGTGATAATATGGCAGTAAAAAAGAGTGTACCCAAGCGGCAGTGTATCGGCTGCGGTGAGATGAAGGAGAAACGTGAACTGATCCGTATCCTTCGCACACCCGAGGAGGAAATCGTCCTTGATACCACCGGAAAGAAAAACGGCCGGGGAGCATATCTTTGCCATAACGATGAGTGCCTTTTAAAGGCATTCAAAAGTAAGGGGCTTGACCGGGCATTTAAGATGGCGGTTCCGAAGGAGGTTTATGAAGAACTGAGAGAGGAGTTTAAAGCCCTTGAACGATAAGCGGATTTTTTCTATGCTGGGTCTCGCAATGAAGGCGGGGAGAATTACCAGCGGCGAATTTATGGTGGAGACTTCAGTGAAGGCTTCACAGTCTAAACTTGTAATCGTGGCTGAAGATGCTTCAAACAATACAAAGAAGAATTTTTCAGACATGTGTACCTATTACCATGTACCGTTGGTTTTCTTCGGATCGAAGACCGCGTTGGGTGCGGCGATCGGAAAAGAATTCAGAGCATCCCTTTCTGTCAACGATGAGGGATTTGCGGCGGCACTTAAGACACGGATCGACAGTGAGAGATCAGACGGAGGTAGTGAAAAAGATGAGTGATTCTATGGAAAGAAAGGATGTGGACGTTACGGCTAATAACACACCGAACGATGAGAATATGATGAAAAAGGAGGCTGCTGCAGAGGCAAAACAGGATGCGGCGCCTCAGAAGAAAAAGATGAGTGCAGTATTCCGCCCTCAGAACAGCGCACAGGGAGGACGCCCCGGAACCGGACAGCGTCGCCCGGTAGGAGCAGGAGGAACAGCAAGCGGACAGCGTCGCCCTGCAGGGGCATCGGCAAGTGCCGGAGCAACCCGTCGACCTGCATCTGAGGCAGGAAGTGCAGTGAGAAGACCGGCCGGAGCAGGAACAACAGCACCGGTTCGCAAACCTGCAGTAAAGCCTGAGGAGGTAAAAGCGGCAGAGACGAAGCCTGTAGTAAAGGCAGCGCCTACTCCCGAGGTAAAGGCTGAGGTGAAAGCGGCACCTGCCCCCGAGGTAAAGCCTGAGGCGAAGGCAGCGCCTGCTCCCGAGGCAAAGCCCGCAGTAAAGGCAACGCCTGCTCCCGAAGTAAAGCCAGAAGTGAAGGCTGCCCCTGTTCAGGAAGCAAAGCCTGAGGTAAAAGTAACTCCGATTGAAAAGAAGCCAGAAGTGAAGGCGGCGCCGGTTGAGAAGAAACCTGAGGTGAAGACAGCCCCTGTAGCGGAGAACAAGACAGAAGAAAGACGGAATGCGAGCGCAACCCGTCCTCAGAGTAGAGATAGCCAGCCCCGCGATGGTCAGAGACAGGGAAGCCGCGATGGTCAGTCCCGTGACGGTCAGAGAAGCTTTAACCGCGACGGTCAGCCTCGCGATGGCCAGAGAAGCTTTAACCGTGACGGTCAGTCCCGTGACGGTCAGAGAAGCTTTAACCGTGATGGTCAGCCCCGTGATGGTCAGAGACAGTTTAACCGCGATGGCCAGCCCCGTGACGGCCAGAGACCGTTTAATCGCGACGGCCAATCCCGTGACGGCCAGAGAAGCTTTAACCGCGACGGTCAGTCCCGCGATGGTCAGAGACCCTTTAACCGTGACGGTCAGTCCCGTGACGGTCAGAGAAGCTTTAACCGTGATGGTCAGTCCCGCGACGGCCAGAGAAGCTTTAATCGTGATGGTCAGAGCCGTGGAGGGCGTCCGGAGGGAACCATGTCCATCCCTGCTCCGCAGTTGGATGTGATGCAGAAGCCGTCCAGTAAGCAGAAAGCAAACAAGGTAGCGAATAATAAGCAGAATAATCGCTATGATAAGAAAGATTCCGATGATGATTTCGGAAAGAAGCCCGGCGGAAAGAATGTGAAGTTAAAGACACCGTTGAAGCCGGTAACTCCTAAGCCCGCGCCGGTGAAGGAAGAAATTAAGAGTATCGTAATCCCCGAAACCTTGACAATCAAAGAGCTTGCCGATCACATGAAAAAACAGCCTTCCGAGATTGTGAAGAAGCTGTTTATGCAGGGTAAGATCGTTACGATCAACCAGGAGATCGATTTTGCTACAGCAGAGGAGATCGCGATGGAGTTCGAGATTCTCTGTGAGCAGGAAGTAAAGGTGGATGTGATCGAGGAACTGTTGCGCGATACTGAAGATGCGGAGGAGACGATGATCACCCGTCCTCCGGTTGTCTGTGTAATGGGTCACGTCGATCACGGTAAGACCTCTCTGCTGGATGCGATTCGTACCACCAGTGTTACGGCGAGAGAGGCCGGCGGTATTACCCAGCATATCGGTGCATATACCGTTGAAATCAATGACCGCAAGATCACTTTCCTTGACACCCCCGGACATGAGGCGTTCACTGCGATGCGTATGCGTGGCGCCCAGTCCACTGATATCGCTGTATTGGTTGTTGCAGCCGACGACGGTGTGAAACCTCAGACGGTTGAGGCTATCAACCATGCAAAGGCAGCAGGTGTTGAAATCATCGTAGCGATCAATAAGATTGATAAGCCTGCGGCAAACATTGAGCATGTAAAGCAGCAGCTCACTGAGTATGAGTTGATTCCCGAGGAGTGGGGCGGAAGCACCATCTTCGTTCCTGTCTCCGCAAAGAGCAAGGAAGGTATCGAGGATCTGCTGGAGATGATCCTTTTGAGTGCAGATGTCCTTGAACTGAAGTCCAACCCGAACCGTCTGATGAGAGGTCTCGTTATCGAGGCACAGCTTGACAAGGGTAAGGGTCCTGTTGCGACAGTGCTGGTACAGAAGGGTACCCTTCATGTAGGCGATTTTATTGCAGCAGGTTCTGCTTATGGTAAAGTAAAGGCGATGACCGATGATAAGGGGCGTCGTGTGAAGGAGGCCGGTCCTTCAATCCCTGTAGAGATTATGGGTCTGGACAATGTTCCGAACGCAGGTGAGGTTTGTGTATCCACTCAGACTGAGAAGGATGCGAGAAACTTTGCAGAAACCTTTATTAAGGATGGAAGAGAGAAAATGCTGGCGGATACCAAGGCGAAGATGTCTCTGGATGATTTGTTCAGCCAGATTCAGGCCGGCAATCTGAAGGAATTGAACCTGATTGTCAAAGCAGACGTTCAGGGTTCTGTGGAGGCTGTGAAGCAGAGCTTGCTCAAGCTGTCCAATGAGGAAGTTGTGGTGAAGATCATCCACAGCGGTGTCGGTGCGATCAACGAGTCCGATGTTACTTTGGCAAGCACCTCAAGCGCAATCATCATCGGTTTCAACGTGCGTCCTGATGCGACCGCGAAGTCCATCGCTGATACTGAGAAGGTGGATGTTCGTCTCTACAGAGTCATCTATCAGGCAATCGAGGATATTGAGGCGGCGATGAAGGGGATGCTTGATCCGATCTACGAGGAGAAGGTTATCGGCCATGCGATGGTTCGTGCAATCTTCAAGGCTTCCGGTGTGGGCAATATTGCCGGTTCTTATGTAACTGACGGAAAGTTTGTCCGCAACTGCAAGATTCGCATCAGCCGTGAAGGAAAGCAGATCTATGAGGGTGCACTGGCATCTCTGAAGCGCCTGAAGGATGATGTGAAGGAAGTTGCTAAGGGCTTCGAGTGTGGTATGGTATTTGAAGGCTTTGGCGATCTTCAGGAGGACGATCTGATCGAGGGATATATCATGGTTGAGGTTCCTCGCTAAAGAGAGTTAGATGAATGGAGTATTATAAATGCGAAAAAACAGTATTAAAAACATCCGGATCAACGGTGAAGTTCAGAAAGAACTGAGCCGTATCATCCGTGAAGACTTGAAGGATCCCCGTATCCACCCCATGACCAGTGTTATGGAGGTGGAAGTGGCTCCTGACTTGAAGACCTGCAAAGCATATATCAGCGTACTTGGTTCCGATGAGGAGGCAAAGGCGACGGTTCAGGGGCTTAAGCAGGCGGAAGGATATATTCGCCGTGAGCTGGCGCGCACCGTAAATCTGAGAAATACCCCTCAGATCCGGTTTATGCTTGACCAGTCTACCGAGTATGGTGTGGCGATGAGCCGTCTGATCGATGAGATCGCGGCGAAGGAAGGCCGCATGGTTGAAACCGATGACGAGTATGATGAGCAGGACGAGTTCGACGAGGATGAGTTCGAAGAAGAATAATGATTGAACATAAATCCTGCGCTATACCGGTGCAGGATTTATGTAATGATACCAGGGAGCGGATATATGGATGGTATTTTGAATGTTTATAAAGAAAAAGGCTTCACTTCCCATGATGTGGTTGCTAAATTGCGGGGAATTTTAAAAATGAGACGTATCGGTCACACCGGAACTCTGGACCCGGATGCAGAAGGTGTGCTTCCTGTTTGTTTGGGAAAGGCGACAAAACTATGTGAACTTTTGACAGATAAGGAGAAGGCTTACCGCGCGGTGATGAAGCTGGGTGTGGTGACAGATACTCAGGATATGAGCGGAACTGTGCTGGAGGAAAAGACGGTAGCGGTCACGGAGGAAGATGTGCTCTTGGCGATTCGTTCGTTTGTCGGTGAGTATGATCAGATACCCCCCATGTACTCGGCGTTGAAAGTAAATGGAAAAAAACTTTATGAGTTGGCGAGAGCCGGTCAGGTGATTGAACGGAAACCAAGAAGAATACGGATTGTTTCCATCACGGTGGAAGAAATCAATCTGCCGTTTGTCACAATGACGGTCGCTTGTTCGAAGGGAACCTATATACGGACATTATGTCACGATATCGGTCAAAAACTGGGCTGCGGTGCATCCATGGATCAGCTGTTACGGATGAAATCAGGTCAGTTTTATTTGGAAGATAGCCTAACCTTGTCAGAAATCAGCAGGCGAGTGGAAGAAAATACGCTTGATGAGTGTCTGATTCATCCCGATGCACTGTTTACACATTATCCGGCACTGACAGTCAAAGCATCAGGGGAAAAGCTTCTCTATAACGGAAATCCCATGCCCAAAGAGATGCTTGATGGTATAGAGGGGGCGCCTGAAAACGGAGAGATGGTGCGCATCTATGATTTGAAGGGTGAGTTTATCGGGATATATTGTTTTCAGGCTGAACGGCAATGGTATAGACCGAAAACAATGTTTTTGGGATAGAGACAGAAGAGTTGTGCAGTCAATTTGATTTTGCAGAAGAATGGAGAAATACGATGAAAATTATTCAGGGAACGACGGATATCCGGTTTGACTTTCCTACGGCAGTGACCCTGGGAAAATTCGACGGCCTTCATATAGGACATCAGAAATTAATTCGGGAACTTAAGTCGGTGGCTAAAGCAGATCAAAAGACCGCTGTGTTTACATTTGATGTTCCTCCGGCTTCTGTACTCCATAAAGCGGTACCGGTACTTACCACGCGGGAGGAGAAACGCAGACTTATGGCTGCGATGGGAGTGGATTATTTGATTGAGTATCCATTTACGGATGAGACTAGAAAAATGGATGCTGCATGGTTTGTGCGCGAGCTTTTGTGCGGACAATTGTGTATGAAAACGATGGTCGTAGGTCCAGATTGCAGATATGGTTATGAGCGAGGCGGGGATGTTCATCTTCTTCAAAAGATGAGTGAAGAACTTGGCTTTTCTGTTCATGTGGTGGAAAAAGAGCGAACGGTAAAGGATGGTCGGATCGTCAGCAGCTCCAGAGTAAAGGAAGAGTTAAAAAAAGGTGATATCGAGGAAGCTAATCGTTTGTTAGGATATCTGTACGTTGTGCAGGGACAGGCGATAAACGGGCAGGGAACGGAGATTACGGCGAAGCTTAAGAAAGAAAACGGCGCATGGATGATGGATCAAAGAGAAGAGGAATGTAAATATGTACTTCCGCCCGGACGCTATTTTTCTAAGGTTTGGTTTGGTGACCACGGGGTGAGAGGGGTAACAAATATTACGGAAAATGTTACAGAATCCGGAGAATTGTTAACAATTCTAAATGAGCCTGTTTCTGAAAAATATCGTGGTTTTACACCGGAAATTGGAATGATTGCACAATATCGTGGGTGAAATTTCAGCAATTTGACGATGGATTCTTCGAATTTTATGGTTGACAGGTTGTAACAAAATTGTTATAATTGTTAGCGAGTTGTAACAATTTTGTAACATTTTGAATGGAGGTCCTGTATGGCAAGTACGGTACAGCGGTTAGCCGCAGCCTTGTTGATCATAACGATGCTTATTCCCGGTGTCAGCGCATCTGCTGCGAAAGTATTTGAAAATACTGAGACCGCCGGTTTGGCTTTGGATGTAATTCCTAACGATTTCAAACTCCCGCATGATACATGGAGAGACAGCATTAAGAGTCTTCAGAATGCAGCGATTGAGGCAGAGATTGTTAAGGATAAAGAAGCGGATATAAAGTTTGATAAAGAGTCAAATATAGATGCGGTAGTTGAGCAGAAACCTGTGCTAGATGCATCCATGGCAGGAATGTCCATTGTACTGGATCAGTATTTTGCAGTAGAAGATGGTTTATCCTTATCTGCTAAAGTAGAGATTGAGAGCATCACAAATCCAGAGGTTGCGGCTAAGGTTGAACTTTTGAAAAAATATGAGAAGCTTGGAGTGGCTGTTGTTGACAGTTATCTGAATGTACGTGAGGAGCCTCATACGGAGGGGCGCATCATCGGAAAAATGGTGAACAACAGTGCCTGCAGTATTCTTGAAGAAGTAAACGGCTGGTACCGGATCAAATCCGGTGAGGTTTCCGGGTATGTTTCCTCTGATTATATTGTGACCGGAGAGGAAGCGATGGCGATTGCGATGGGAGATGCAGCGCTTCGTGCCCGTGTGAATACCGAAGAACTGAATGTTCGAAAAGGTCCCGGAGTCGAATTTGAGGCGATCACCCAGATTACGACCAACGAGCGTTATGAGGTGGTTGGACAGGAGAATGGTTGGACTCAGATTGAGTTGGCCAGCGGTGAAACTGCGTATGTTTCCTCTGATTACGTTGTGGTTGAATATTCACTCCTTGAGGCAGTGAAATTTGAGCCGATTTCAGCTGCTACCCAGTTTAGATTGAATGTTGTAAATTATGCACTGCAGTTCCTTGGTAACCCTTATGTATGGGGCGGGACAGATCTTTGGAACGGCGCTGATTGTTCCGGATATATGCAGAGCGTTATGGCCACATTTGGAATCACACTTCCCCGTGTATCCAGACAGCAGGCCGGCGCAGGAGTTCCGGTGAGCCTTGAAAATCTTCAGCCCGGTGATTTGGTTTTCTATGGTGCAGGTGGTGTAGTAAATCATGTGGCTATGTATATCGGAAACGGACAGATTGTTCATGCGATCAGCGAAAGTCGCGGAATCGGCATTACTTCCATGTGGGTTATGTCTCCGATGGGATTCAGAAATGTGATTGGTGAATAATTCTTGATAAAAAATTAAAAAAGATGTTTACAAATACCCAGTTATGTGTTACACTAACTGGGTATGATTAATTTTAGGGCAGTAGACTGCCCATACGCCTGATGCCAGGCTGGCGGAGACTCCGACCGCTTGCTTAGTGTCCGGTGAGAAAAGAATAGGAGGATTTAATCATGATTTCTAAGGAACTGAAAGCACAGATCGTAGCAGAGTATGGTAAGAAGCCCGGTGACACCGGATCTCCCGAGGTACAGGTAGCACTGTTGACCGCTCGTATTAACGAGCTGACTGAGCACTTGAAGGCTAACCCTAAGGATCATCATTCCAGAAGAGGTCTTTTGATGATGGTTGGTCAGCGTCGTGGTATGCTGGAGTATCTGAAGGGTAAGGATATCGAGGGCTACCGTAACCTGATCGCTCGTTTGGGAATCAGAAAGTAATCTGTAGTAATGGTATGGTAGGGTGGAGATGTCTCCACCCTATCCTTCTATCAATGGAGTTGAAAAATTAATGGCAGAAGATGCATCGGAAGAAGATATGGAGAATCGTTTTCCGGTGGGGCTCGAGACTTCTGAAAAGGTTACTCATGCAGCCGCTTTTTCAGTTGTTTCGGTCTCTTCTGCCAAAGTAAAAAATTTAGACAAGGAGAGACAAAGTTATGTACAAGAGTTTTAATATGGAACTGGCTGGCAGAACTCTGACCGTAGATGTCGGCAGAGTAGCAGCACAGGCAAACGGTGCAGCCCTGATGCACTATGGAGATACCGTAGTATTGTCCACCGCTACCGCATCTGAGAAGCCCAGAGACGGTATCGATTTCTTCCCCCTTAGCGTAGAGTATGAGGAGAAGATGTATGCGGTAGGAAAAATCCCCGGAGGATTTAATAAGCGTGAGGGTAAGGCAAGCGAGAACGCGATTCTGACCAGCCGTGTAATCGACCGTCCGATGCGTCCGCTGTTCCCGAAGGATTATAGAAATGATGTTACCCTGAACAATTTGGTTCTCTGTGTAGACCCCGCTTGCAGCCCTGAGTTGACTGCGATGCTTGGTTCTGCAATCGCAACCGCGATTTCCGATATTCCTTTTGATGGTCCTACCGCATCTACCCAGGTAGGTATGATTGACGGAGAATTTGTTTTCAACCCTTCCAATGAGCAGAAGCGTGTATCTGATCTTGCGCTGACCGTTGCTTCTACCCGTGATAAGGTAATTATGATTGAGGCAGGTGCAAACGAGGTTCCCGAGGCAAAGATGATCGAGGCAATCTACGCTGCACACGAAATCAACCAGAAGATCATTGAATTTATCGACACTATCGTTGCTGAGTGCGGTAAGGAAAAGCACGAGTATCAGCACATTGATATCCCTGCTGATCTGTGGGAGGATCTGATGGTTGCAGTTCCCGCTGATGAGATGGAGGTAGCTGTATTTACCGATGTTAAGCAGGTTCGTGAGGAGAATATCCGTCAGATTAAGAATCGTCTGGAGGCTCGCTATGCAGAGGAGCATCCCGAGTGGATCACTTGGATCGACGAAGCTGTATACAAGTATCAGAAGAAGACCGTTCGCAAGATGATTTTGAAGGATCACAAGCGTCCCGACGGACGTCAGATCACCGAGATCCGTAAACTGGCTGCTGAGGTTGATATCCTGCCTCGCGTTCACGGTTCCGGTATGTTCACCCGCGGACAGACTCAGATCTTGAATATCTGTACGCTTGCACCCCTGTCCGAGTCCCAGAGACTGGACGGTCTGGATGTTTTAGAGACCGGAAAGAGATATATGCACCATTACAACTTCCCCAGCTACTCTGTAGGTGAGACCAAGCCCTCCAGAGGTCCCGGACGTCGTGAGATCGGTCACGGTGCTCTGGCTGAGAAGGCTCTGGTACCTGT
>JAFSBP010000217.1 GCA_017437205.1 Lachnospiraceae bacterium | reverse complement strand
TGACCCGATCGCAGAGCAGGAGATGTATCGGAACATGTTTGAAGCCTGCGAGGGAAAAACGGTGATCTTCATTTCACACCGGCTTTCCAGCGCGACGATGGCAGACCGAGTGTATCTGTTTGAGCACGGTGAGATCGTTGAGCAGGGTTCCCACCGGGAGCTACTTTTGGCCGGAGGAAAGTATGCGGATATGTGGCATAAGCAGGCAGATACCTACACAGACAGCGAGGAGGTGGCAGGATGAGAGAGAAGACTCAAAAGCATAACCCCTTCCGTGTGATTCGGAATGTATGGTACATGATGAAGTATTCCTTCAAATACACACCGGCCTATCTGTTTGTCACGTTGATCGTAGGCATTATGCAGGGCGCATATCATCTGGTTAAAGTGCTATTTTCCAAGTATCTGTTTGACGCCATCGAGACTGGAGCGGAGTATCGAGAGATTCTGTCCCAGTTGGTGCTGGTGGCCCTGTTTGGCATGGTGAGCTGGATTATAGAGCAGTGGAAGGTGCAGATGTATGTGCCAAAGGCGACCCTGTCGCTCCACGAGGGGGTTCAGAATGAACTGTACCAAAAAGCCAGAGAATTGGATCAAAGTTGCTATGATGATCCTGAGTTTTACAATGACTTTATCTGGGCGATCCGCGAGTCGGATAAACGAGTGATGATGATCATGGACAATATCGGCAGCTTTGCCAGCAGAACGCTGTCATGCTTTGGTGTATTGGGCGTATTAGTGACGATGGACTGGGTGGTTGCATTGATCCTGGTAGTACAGGTCTGTCTCCGATACTGGCTGATGAACAAGATGAATCGGACTTATTATCAGGGAGAGGAAGAGCAGAATCCGATTAACCGCAGGATGAGCTACATTGAGCGGGAGTTTTATCTGGCAGATCGGGCGAAGGAACTGAGGCAGGGAGAAATCGCTAAGCACCTGCAGACCGTGTATAAGCAGGCGGTAACAGATAAAATTGCCTGTATCCGAAAATATAACAGAAAAATGTTAAAGTTGTGGATATTGGATGATCTGTCATACAATGTGCTGGCCTCGGGAGGAATCACCGGGTATTTGATCATTCGATATTTGTTGGATGCGAGCTTTTCGCTGGGCAGTTTTTCTGCCAGCATGACCGCTTACCAGAATTTTAACTGGATGATCCATCATGTGACGAGCCATCTGACCTATTTCAATGAGCACAGTCTGTACATTGAGAAGGTTCGGATGTTTCTGGAGTATGAGCCGAAGATCAAGGGAGAGGAACGAAATGTTCCGACCTTTGAATCCCTTACCGTTAAAAACTTAGATTTTGCCTATCCGTTTGCGAAAGAGGGGGAAAAGGTTCTCGGCGGAATTAATCTGGAGATCAATAGAGGGGAGAAAATTGCCTTTGTCGGCTACAACGGAGCAGGCAAGACGACACTGACAAAGCTGTTGATGCGTTTATATGATAGCACGGAGGGAGAAATTTTGTACAACGGCCGCGATATTAGATCCTTTGACCCGGAAAGCTACCGTGAGCACATTGGTACAGTCTTTCAGGATTTCAAGGTCTTCGCCGCGACTGTCGCGGAGAATGTGATGGGCGGAGAGTACAGGGAAGAAGATGAAGAGAAGGTGTTGTCCGCGCTGAAATCAGCCTCTTTTGAGGAAAAGCTTAGAACGCTTCCTCAAGGCATTCACTCTCAGCTTACCACGGAGTTTTGCAAGGACGGCGTGAATCTGTCCGGAGGCGAGTCTCAGAAGATTGCTATCGCCCGGGTGTTTGCGAAGAACTTCGAGCTGGTGATTATGGATGAGCCCTCCAGTGCTCTTGACCCGATCGCGGAATATGAACTGAACCAGTCGATCCTAAATAACGCAAAGGACAAGACGGTGATTTTTATCTCTCACCGGTTGTCCACTACGCGGATGGCAGACCGAATCTACATGTTCAATCAGGGAAGGATCATTGAGGCCGGTTCCCACGATGAGTTGATGGCGCTTGATGGGAAGTATGCCGAGATGTACCGGATACAGGCGAAGAAGTACAGAAGTCAGGAAAGTGCATAAAATCATATCGGTATTGTCAGGGGGATGAGTGCGAGCTTGTTGATCTGATAATATAAATTAGGGGCTGATCCTTTCTCGCTTTCGGATCAGCCCCTGTATGTGAGTGTTAGGTTATGAATTCAGCATCTGCATGTACTTTTCCCGTTCTTCTGCGGGAATCTTCAGCGCATCCATCGTTTGATGTACATCCCATTTCATTGTCACTATTAAATTCTTGATTGCATTGAGAGTACCGATTTCAATGCCTTCCTCCCACATCTCTCTAATCGCCTGACACATATTGTATTCGCCTTCTTTCTCATATTTGCTTTTATTCATCATAAATGTATTTACCCCCATCACCGTTCCGATCACCCGGGCGGTTTCTTCATCTAATTGTTCGTATTCCTTATGTTTCTCAAGAAACTTGCGCATTCCGGGTTTATCTTTCTGATAAGCCATGATCGCGAACAGTTCCTTCAATTCTGTGGTGAACGCGGAGGTGTCATCCAGTTCGTTGACGCAGATGAGACGCATTCCGTAGTCCATAAATTGATTTTCCCAGAACGCCGCTTCCAGGTCGTTTCCGAACTGCATCATCTCTTTTAGGCTTCGCGGTCCATCCCATGGATCGCTCCCGTGATACAGACACACGGTGTACACCGGAGCCAGACGGTCTGATTTCTGAAAGCGGGAGAGCTTTTCAATGTCGCTTTCGAAGTGCTTAAGCTCTTTGTTCTGTGCTTGAATTTCGTGTATTTGTCGCTCATATTCCAGCGAGTCATAGTTCATACATCGCCAAGGCATTGTCAAATCCACGTAACTTTGATCTTCGATCGCTAAAACGCGAAGCTCGGTTCCGGAACGCAAGTACTTTTTCACATCCCGCGCCCGAGGAATTGAAAGTGATTTTGTGATACCTTCTCTAAATTCAGTGTAATTCTCACTTGCCTCTACCAGATCGGAAGAGG
>JAFSBP010000216.1 GCA_017437205.1 Lachnospiraceae bacterium | reverse complement strand
TACGATTCCTTCGGTCTGCCCGCAGAGCAGTATGCGGTGAGCACCGGAAATCATCCCAACGGATTCACTCAGATGAATATTGAGACTTTCTCCCAGCAGCTTAAGGAGCTTGGCTTTGACTATGACTGGTCCAAGATGATTGCAACCAGCGATCCGGAGTTCTACAAGTGGACCCAGTGGATTTTTAAGCAGCTCTATCTGGACGGCTACGCAAAGTATGTGGACATGCCGGTAAACTGGTGTGAGGAGTTGGGAACCGTTCTCTCCAACGACGAAGTTATCGACGGAAAGAGTGAGCGCGGCGGTTATCCTGTTATTCGCAAGAATATGAAGCAGTGGGTCATCAATCAGCCTGCGTTCGCAGAGAAGCTCCTTGAAGGTCTAAATGAGATCGACTGGCCGGAGTCCACTAAGGACATTCAGAGACACTGGATTGGCAAGTCCGAGGGTGTTGAGGTTGATTTTGAGATCGTAGGCGGAGGAAACTTCTCCATTTACACCACCTGTATAGAGACCATTTACGGTATCACCTTCATGGTGCTGGCTCCCGACGGACAGATCGTAAAGGATCTGATGCCCAGAGTGCAGAATCCCGAGGAAGTGCAGGCATATATTGATGAGACCCTGAAGAAAAACGATATGGACCGTACTGAGTTGAACAAAACCAAGTCCGGCTGCATCCTGAAGGGCTTGTATGCGATCAATCCCGTGAACGGCAAGGAAGTTCCCCTGTTCATCGGTGATTTCGTCTTAGCAAGCTACGGAACTGGTGCGGTTATGGCCGTTCCCTCCCACGACCAGAGAGATTTTGAGTACGCGATTGTTCACAATATCCCGATGATTCAGGTAATTGAGGGCAGAGATGTGAGTGAGTGTGCTTTCGAGAAGCATGATTATCTCGGAAAGGGCTGCAAGCTCATCAATTCCGAGGAGTTCACCGGACTGACCGTCGAGGAAGCGAAGGAAGCCATTACCGATAAATTAGTTAAGAAAGGTGTTGCCCGCAAGACCGTAAACTATCACTTCCGTGAGTGGATCTTTGCGAGACAGCGCTATTGGGGCGAGCCTGTGCCGGTGGTTCACACTGAGGACGGCATCCATGTTCTTTCTGACGAGGAACTGCCGTTGATCCTTCCAGAACTGGAAGATTATAAGGGCAAGAACGGAAAGGCTCCTTTGGAGAATGCGACCGAGTGGAAGCAGTATGATCAAAATGGAGTAAAGGGTCTTCGTGAGACCTCCACCATGCCCGGAAGTGCCGGATCCAGCTGGTATTTCATGCGCTATATTGATCCTCACAATGACAAAGAATTTGCAGATCAGGAACTCTTAAAGCACTGGCTGCCGGTTGACCTCTATATCGGCGGACCTGAGCATGCGGTAGGACATCTGATGTACTCCCGTATCTGGAACCGTTATCTCTACGACAAGGGTCTGTCCCCCGTGAAAGAACCTTTTAAGAAGCTGGTTCATCAGGGAATGATTCTGGGCGCCAACGGCATCAAGATGGGTAAGCGTTTCCCTGAGTTCGTGGTTAACCCCAGCGACGTCGTGAGAGATTATGGTGCAGATACCCTGAGACTCTATGAGATGTTCATGGGACCGCTGGAGGTGTCTAAACCCTGGAATCCTACCGGTGTAGATGGAGCAAGACGTTTCATCAACCGTGTATGGGCGTTCTTCACCAACGAGGAGAATATTGTAGAGGGCGACGAGACACTGAAGAAAATTTATCATCAGACCGTGAAGAAGGTGACTGATGACTTTGAGCAGCTCGGTTTCAATACCGCGATCAGTCAGATGATGATTTTCGTGAACGCTTGTTACAAGACCGGCAAGTGTGCGAGAGAATACGCGGAAGGTTTTATAAAGATGTTCTCCTGCATCTGTCCTCACGCAGGCGAGGAGATCTGGCAGATTCTCGGTCATGATGATACCATCGCTTACGAGCAGTGGCCTGCATACGATCCCGAGGCGATCAAGGAAGATACCGTAGTTATCGGTGTTCAGGTAAACGGCAAGGTAAAGGGAACCGTGGAGATTGCAGTTGACGAGGACAATGCATCTGCTATTGCAAAGGCGAAGGAGGTTCCGTCAGTGCAGAATACGATTGCCGGAAAAACAATCGTAAAGGAAATTTATGTCAAAGGTAAAATTGTCAATATTGTTGTAAAATAAAGAAATTAGCGGCGAAGGCATCTGATGGACAGGTGCTTTCGCCTGCTTTGGTGAAAAGGTCGAATAATGAGTATAAATAAACCGGATTTGACCTCAATCTCACCTTGACACATTAGAAAAAATCGTGCAAAATATAAGATAGGGATAATTAAAGGAGACGATACCGATGATAAAGGCGTGTATTTTTGATCTTGACGGAACTGTTGCGGATACTGTGACAACGATTGCTCATTTTTGCAATGCAGCATTGAATCATTTTGGTTTTCCTGCAATTGAAGTGGAAAAGTATAAATTTATGGCAGGAAACGGAGCCAGTGTGCTGGTTCGCAGAATGATGGCTGCGGTGAACGCACCGGACGAACTTTATGAGCAGGTGAGAGTATATTATAATACTACTTATGATAATGATTTTATGTATCTCACTAAGCCGTTCGACGGGATACTGCCCATGCTTCAGGGAATGAAGGATGCAGGGATCAAAACTGCGGTAGTGTCGAATAAGCCGGATTCCACCACCTGTAAAATTTGTGATGAACTGTTTGGTACGCTTTTGGATCTCGCAAGAGGTGGTCGTGACGGTGTTCCGTTAAAACCGGATCCGCAAGCGATTATCGAGACGATGGAAGAACTCTCGGTGAGCAGTGAAGAGTGCCTTTATATCGGAGATACCGGTACAGACATGGAGACCGGTAAGAATG
>JAFSBP010000215.1 GCA_017437205.1 Lachnospiraceae bacterium | reverse complement strand
TCTGCTCTTCAGGCAGATCGTCTTGTGATGACAAAGAGCGAGGGTGAGGAGCCGAACCGCCGTGTAGTTATCTCTTTAAAGAGAGAAAAGAAAGAACGTTACAACAAAGATAGTCATAGGGCTTAATCAGATTCCCAATGGCTGATGAAGGAAAAGGGTATGAGTACCTGTGACTTAAGTCCAGAATAATCATACCCTTTTATTTGTTAAATCAAGGTCAATGGAGAAAACGGTAACAAAAGTTTAGATGTTACAGAAAAAGAGGTTCACATGAAGACAGATACCATTGCTGCAATTTCTACTCCGCTTAATAGTTCTGGAATTGGAATTGTTCGTATGAGCGGTGATGAAGCCGTTATAATTGCTGATAAGGTATTCAGAAAAAAAGGAAACAAAAAATTGTCAGATGCAGTCAGTCATACGATACATTATGGGCATATTTGGGATGAAACAGGCATGATCGATGAGGTTTTGGTCATGTTAATGCGCGGTCCGAAAACATTTACTGCAGAAGATACAGTGGAAATTAACTGCCATGGCGGTGTTTATGTGATGAAGCGGGTGCTTCGGGCACTTCTTAAAAACGGTGCAGTGATGGCTACGCCCGGAGAATTTACAAAGCGTGCATTTTTAAATGGAAGAATTGATTTATCACAGGCTGAGGCAGTAATGGATTTGATTCAATCGCAAAATAATTATGCGATGGAGGCCTCGCTATCTCAGCTTGGAGGAGAAATTTCAGCAATTATACGTGAGCTGAGAGAAAAAATAATCTTTGAGATAGCATACATTGAGTCTGCGCTTGATGACCCCGAACACATTTCGCTTGAGGATTATGGGGATAACTTAAGGGAAAAAGTAAGTGGATTGTTGATAACTTGTGAAAAATTAAAGAGTTCGTTCAAAAATGGGCGGATTATCCGTGAAGGAATAAATACAGTTATTTTAGGAAAGCCAAATGCAGGTAAATCTTCTGTGATGAACCGAATGCTTGGAGAAGAACGTGCAATTGTCACCGATATTGCAGGAACGACCAGAGATACCTTGGAAGAATCGGTTAATTTAGATGGCTTCACTTTAAATATGATCGATACCGCCGGAATTCATGAGACTGAAGATAAAGTGGAAAAAATCGGTATTGAGCGTGCGCTCTCCAGCGCACAGAAGGCGGATTTAATCCTTTATATTATAGACAGCACGGAAGGTGTTTCGGAGGATGATATTAATCTTCTAGAAAAATTGCAGGGTAAACCAATCATTTTGCTTTGGAATAAGACTGATAGGTCTTCAGAAAAAGAGTTAAACAAAAACCAATTAGCCGATTTTGTGAGTGAGATAATTAAATTTTCTGCAATTACCGGTGAAGGTTTGTCGGAATTGATTGATTTACTGAAACAAATGTTTTATGATGGTGATATCAGTGTAAAACATGAACTGTATATTACCAATGAGCGTCATTATGATGCATTGGTACAGACAATTGATAGTTTAAAATTAGTAATTGACAGTATTGATCAGGGACTTCCGGAGGATTTTTATTCGATAGATATGATGAATGCCTACACTTCTCTCGGCCTGATTATCGGTGAATCTGTGGAAGACGATTTGGTCAATGAAATTTTTTCTAAGTTTTGTATGGGTAAGTGATTAGATGAAGAAAGAAATAACTGAGTGGATGGAGACAACGGATATTGCAGTCGTCGGTGCCGGTCATGCAGGCTGTGAAGCAGCGCTTGCCTGCGCCAGATTAGGGTTTAAGACGGTGGTGTTCACGGTTAGTGTGGACAGTATCGCTCTTATGCCGTGCAATCCAAATATTGGTGGCAGCTCCAAAGGGCATTTAGTGAGAGAATTAGATGCCTTGGGCGGTGAGATGGGAAAGGTAATTGACCGCACCTTTATTCAGTCGAAAATGCTGAATCAGTCAAAGGGACCTGCAGTTCATTCTCTCCGTGCACAGGCAGATAAAGCCGAATACAGTAAGGCAATGCGTCAGGTTTTGGAAAATCAGAAGAACCTGACCATAAAGCAGGCAGAAGTCTGTGAGCTTTTGACAGAAATCGTTGAAACCGGTATTGATGGCAAGGAAAAGCGTAAAATTGTCGGTTTGAAGACACACACCGGAAGAAAGTATCGCTGTCAGGCGGTGATTTTATGTACCGGAACGTATTTGAGAGCCAGATGTCTGTGCGGTGAAACGATAACCTACACCGGACCAAACGGACTTCAGGCGGCGAACTCATTGACAGACTCGTTAAAAGCCATTGGTATTGAGATGCAGCGCTTTAAGACGGGAACACCAGCGAGAATTGATAAACGAAGTATAGATTTTTCAAAGATGGAGGAGCAAAAAGGCGACGAACGAGTGGTTCCGTTCTCGTTTTCCACCGATCCTGAGGAAATTCAGCGTGAACAAGTCTCCTGCTGGTTGACTTATACAAATGAAAATACTCATCGCATCATAAAAGATAATCTGCACCGCTCTCCTCTTTATGCAGGGGTGATCGAGGGAACAGGTCCCAGATACTGCCCTTCTATCGAGGATAAAGTAGTAAAATTTGCGGACAAAGATCGTCATCAGGTATTTATTGAGCCCGAG
>JAFSBP010000017.1 GCA_017437205.1 Lachnospiraceae bacterium | reverse complement strand
GGAGATTTACTCCAAATTCAATGAAATCTCCGGAGATAAGACGGCAATCTATATCAGCCACCGCTTGTCCTCCTGCAAGTTCTGCGATGAGATTGCCGTATTCCACGAGGGCGGTGTCATCCAGCATGGAACCCATGATGATCTGCTTGCGGATGCCACCGGTAAATATTATGAACTTTGGCATGCTCAGGCGCAGTATTATACAGAAAAGACAGTATAATGAATTACGGTTTGACAAATTACGATCAACAGGGTATAATTATGATAGTTATAATCAGTGTAGGGGGCTTATAAGATGGTGGGTTAGAGACAATGAATCCGTCCCCACGATGAAGAGCTTGGATTAATACAGCCCTTGAGAGATATTTCCCTCTCAAGGGCTTTCTTTGAGGACAGAAATAAGAGGTCTAACAAATGAAAATTTACAAAGCACTGAGAGAATTCTCTATTATTACAATCGGTACAGCCATCGTCGCAGCGGCGGTGTTCTTCTTCATGCTGCCCAGCCATGTGTCTGTCGGCAGCGGGGCCGCGTTGGCTATGGTCCTAAGCAATTTTATTCCTCTGTCGGTTTCCACGATTACGTTGATTATGAATGTGGGTCTGTTGATCATAGGAGTTATTTTGGTTGGGCGGGAGTTCGGAGTTAAGACGATTTACTGTTCCATACTGATGCCACTGATTATGGGTGTTTTTGAATCGTTCTTTCCGGATTTCACATCCATCACCCAGGACCCGCTTCTGGATGTGATTTGCTATATTCTTGTGGTGGGTGTTGGTCTGTCCATTTTATTTTCTCACAATGCTTCTTCCGGCGGTTTGGATATTGTGGTAAAGATTATGAATAAGTATCTTCGCATGGATATGGGCAAAGCGATGTCTTATTCCGGAATGGCAGTGGCATTATCTTCGGCGCTGTGCTATGACAGCAAGACGGTCGTGCTCAGTTTGCTGGGAACCTATTTCGGCGGTATGGTGGTCGATCATTTTATCTTTGGAATCAATATTAAGCGGCGCGTGTGCGTGATATCCAATGATCTGGACAGCATCGTGAATTTTGTTCTGCACGAGCTGCACAGTGGCGCGACGCTGAATGAGATTATCGGAGCCTATGACAACGCACCGAAACGTGAGATGATCACGATTGTGGATAAGAATGAGTACAAGCTGCTGATGGATTACATTCGTAAGGTTGATCCAAAGGCATTTGTCACGGTGTATTCTGTCAGCGATATGAGATATCAGCCTAAAATTAAGGGGTAGAAATATTCATTGGTGCGCCAAAAAGTTCTTGTTAAACACTTGACTTTTACAAAAAAAGGTAGTATCATTAACGAAATCAAAACCGAATAGAGCTAAATGAAATCAGCAGGAGATTAGGCCTAGGCCTTTCCAAAGGGGTAATACTCTCGGGTGTCGATATGATGAGGACTGCTGACGGATAGCAATCTGGAGAAGTCCGCTATACGCGGGTGCCGAAGGGGCAAAGGGTAAAACCATAATCTCTCAGGCAAAAGGACAGATCAACTATTTACATGGAATATCCATTTTATTCCGTCTTCTCTTTTTCACCGCTATCCGATTGGTATGCGGTGATTTTTTGTTATAAGATTCTTTTCTCGGTTCGGTTGACAAACTTTTTAGGAGGGTCTTTACAATGGACAAAATTTTACAAACGATTGAAAGCGTAAACAGCGATATCAACGCTGTGATCTGGGGTGCTTTCGGCTTGCTGCTCCTTGTCGGTACGGGTATCATCGTAACGGTGCTCACCAAGTTTTTTCAGGTTACACACATCGGTCTGTGGTTCAAGCATACGCTTGGCAGCCTGTTTAACAAGGATGTAATCAAGCATAGCAAGGAAAAAGGTTCAATCTCACCTTTCCAGGCGCTGTGTACGGCGCTTGCCGCAACCGTGGGAACGGGAAACATCGCAGGTGTTGCCGCCGCAATTTGCATTGGTGGTGCGGGCGCTGTGTTCTGGATGTGGGTAGCTGCCTTCTTTGGTATGATGACTAACTATGCAGAGAATGTTCTCGGCATCTACTACCGCCGCAAAAATGAAAATGGCGAGTGGTCCGGCGGGGCGATGTACTATCTGGCTGACGGATTGGGCAGAAAGAAGGGAATGAAGTACGTCGGAAAGATTTTAGCAGTTCTCTTCTGTATCTTTGCAATGCTCGCGTCCTTCGGTATCGGAAGTATGGGGCAGGTCAATAAGATCGTTACTAATGTTGCGCAGGCGTTCGATGTGTCCGCACTTTCCTCCATTGAGGTATTTACCGGAGTTTCTCTCTACAACATCATCCTCGGTGCGCTCATCATGATCCTTACCGGTCTCATTACCCTTGGAGGCCTGAAGAGAATCGCCAATGTGGCAGAGAAAATCGTTCCCTTTATGGTGGTACTCTATGTTTTGGGCAGTCTTGCCATCATCGGAATAAATATTGAAAGTATTCTGCCTGCATTCAAAGCGATTTTTGTCAATGCATTTAAGCCGGAAGCGTTCGTTGGCGGAGGCATCGGTGCTGTTGTGGGCAAGGTAATTACGCAAGGCTTCAAGCGAGGCGTATTCTCCAACGAGGCAGGTTTAGGTTCCTCAGTTATGGTTCACTCTAACTCTAACATTAAAGAGCCCGTAAAGCAGGGTATGTGGGGTATCTTTGAGGTGTTTGCCGATACGATGGTAGTCTGCACCATGACGGCACTGGTCATCCTGACCGCAGGCGGTCTTGACGGCGGTGTATTTAACGTTCTGACCGGTGAAGTCGCAGCGGGCTACACCGATGCAACCCTCGTTGCAGGTGCATTCAACTCTGTATTCTCTTGGGGCGGTATCGGCGGAAAGTTCATTGCCATCGCAATGTTCCTCTTCGCATTTACTACCGTGCTCGGCTGGTCACACTACGGATCGAAAGCGTGGGAGTACCTCTTCGGCGCGAAAACCACCTATATTTTCCGCATTATTCACGTATGTACCGTTATCTTCGGTGCAGTGCTTACATCTTCACTCGCATGGGATATCTCGGATACCTTCAATGGTCTCATGATGATCCCGAACCTCATCGGTGTTCTCGCACTTTCCCCGCTTGTGGTGAAAATTACGAAGAACTATGTGAGAAGAGCCAAGGGAGGCGAGGATATCGAGCCAATGTATAATGTTGATCCTAAGGTGCAGGCTCAGGAGGCCGCACGGAAGGTGGAGGAGTAATATTTGTTTGAATAGAGAGTAATATGTGACGAAGACCGCGCTGTCCTTAGGGATGGCGCGGTCTTCGTCACAAGATTGAGGAAAACACTTGCGATTCCGGGACGGAAGTAGGGGTGAGAAAAGTGATAAAAGGTGAAAAAAGGTGTAATTTCGGATGGTAACGGTGCTTTTGCCTTTGGAAACATCAATACCAACAGCGTTCATAAAAGATACTCCTTTGAAATGGATTAGCAATGGTCAATACCAGTTTTCTCATTGCCTATTCAATCTATTGGGTGTCACGCGAACGTCAAATGGTTCAACCTGCGTAAAACGAATGCTGCGAATGAGGAGCTGGTTGGCTGACTTACATACGGACGTTGAGTCCTAGGAGGTGAAGGCCAGACCCATGCTACTCTCATTCTAACAGCTTAAGCAACAAGATGGGTAATTCCTTACTGGCTGTAAGGGGTATTAACCACAAATATATTGTAATAGTGAGGTGATGTATAGATCAAAATGTATCAAAACCTTAAATTTTCTATTTTTTGAAGATTAGGAAAAAATTTAAGATTGAAGAATTTCGTTATATGGATGATAATATTCTTAAGTTTAATTTTTGGCGAGAGGGAGGAATTTGCCAATGTTAAAGGGGAAAAAGCGAGGAACCAAAACCTTCTTTTACACGATGCTGCGAGATTTTATTTTGCTGTTGATTGTACCGCTTATCACAATTCTTTTGATTTTTAGTCGTGCGGATGAGATGGTAAGAGAACAGATACAAGAGTCAGCGTCTAAAGATCTGAGTCTTTACTGTGAACAGATGGAGGATATTGTCAGCGGCATGCGGGCTACATGCCTCTCTGTATTGGCTGATTCGGATTGTAAAACCTACTCGCTGAAAGGAGTGAGTGACGCAAGCTTGAGATTAAAACTGAGAAGAAATATCTATCAGTTTCTCAATAAATTGATTGATACCAGATACCACGATATCTTTATCTATTATGAACGGGACAATATGTGTCTTTCCGGGCAATATACACCGATGTCCGCTGAACTCTATTATGATACTTACTATGGAGAGTGGGGAAAAGGAAACAGGAATCAATTTATTGATATGCTTAAGACAACGGCGAAAAAGCCCACCAGCCAGATGTTTGAAGATTATCGGGGGGAAAAGTACCTTTGTATGACGATGAAGGCATCTACCGGAAATACATCCAATGGTTATACGGTCTGTGTGGTATTGTCGCCTTCTTATTTAGATCAATCTTTGGTTTTGCAGACGATTAATGAGGAAGACGTCTTTCAGGTTTACAACGAACAGATGAAAATGGTGTTAAACAATACGCCCATGTTTGAAAATCAAAGAATGGTGGAAT
>JAFSBP010000214.1 GCA_017437205.1 Lachnospiraceae bacterium | reverse complement strand
CGGCGGAAGAGCGAGATTTTTTTATACGGCGGTGGCAAAGGATTATGCAGAGACCAGTGAGATCGTTGGTTTCTGTGATGTGAATCAGACGAGAATGAACTTTGCGAACAGCGTACTGGAAGAGAACGGAGCAAAGCGTGTACCTACCTATAAGCACTATGAGTTTGACAAGATGATCAAGGAGACAAAACCCGACTGTGTCATCGTGACCAGTGTGGACAGAACCCACGATGAATATATCATCCGGGCGATGGAGCTGGGCTGTGATGTCATCACCGAGAAACCCATGACCATTGACGAGAAGCGTGCGCAGGCGATTATTGATACCCAGAAGCGCACCGGAAGAGATGTGCGTGTATCCTTTAACTACCGGTACGCACCCCACAACACAAAGGTTCGTGAATTGATTATGGACGGTGTCATCGGTGACATATACAGTGTACATTTCGAGTGGTACTTGAATACTAACCACGGTGCAGACTACTACAGAAGATGGCATCGCAACAAGGAGAACAGCGGCGGTCTGTTAGTACATAAAGCTACCCATCATTTTGACCTTGTGAACTTCTGGCTTGGAACGCAGCCGGATACAGTTTATGCCATGGGCAGTCTTAATTTCTACGGACGAACCAATGCAGAGCGCAGAGGGGTGAAGGATTTCTATTACCGTTGCCACGGCAGCGAGATCGCAAAGAATGACCCCTTCTATCTGGATATAGAGGCCAGCCCCACTCAGAAGGCACTGTATCTGGACGCTGAGCACGAGGATGGTTACATCCGTGATAAGAGTGTGTTCTCCGAGGAAATCAGCATTGAGGATACCATGGGTGTTTTGGTACGTTACAAGAACAATGCAATCATGACCTACTCCTTAAATTCCTACATTCCAAAAGAAGGCTTCCGTGTTGCATTTAATGGCAGCAAGGGCCGCATGGAGGTAGAGGTACTGGAAGGCACTTATACGAACGCCAGCGGAGACGGTTCCAAGGAAGGCGAGGCCAAGAAAAAGAGAATCACGATCTTCCCCATGTTTAAGAAGGAGTATTATGAAGTGCCGATTGAGGAAGCGGCGGGTGGCCACGGCGGCGGAGACCCGATCCTCTTAAACGACATCTTCGGCGTGCCGGTAGAGGATAAGTTCCACAGGGCAGCGAACCAGGTGGATGGGGCGATGTCCATTCTGACCGGTGTTGCGGCGAATAAGTCCATCGCTTCCGGTCAGCCGGTGAAGATTGATTCGTTGGTGAAGTTCTGATCTGATAGTTTGCCCACAGGTAACATTTGATCAATGAGACAGAGAAAGATGGAGGAGTATATTCGGGATAGTATCCTCCCCCATCTTTTTTAGAAGGCGCAGGTGTGATGTGAATTTGGAAATACAACAGTTCGAGAATGTGAGATATGTTACAAATTTCCCGGAAGAGTACAGCGGGAAAGAAAAATATCCGGTAATTTTATTCTTGCATGGAGCTGGGTCAAGAGGAAATGATATTAAAAAAATTTTAAATAATCCATATTTCAAGATTATAAGAGAACATGAAAGATTTCCTTTTATTTCGGTAGCGCCTCAGTGTTCAGAGAATACATGGTTTGATATGTTTGAAACCTTAAAGCGTTTCGTATTAAATATTGCGGGGGAAGAATATGCAGACGAGAACAAAATTTATCTTATGGGAGTAAGCATGGGTGGATATGCCACATGGCAGCTTGCAATGAGTATGCCGGAGTATTTTGCTGCCATTGTACCTATATGTGGTGGTGGGATGTACTGGAATGCAGAACGACTTATTAATGTTCCGATATGGGCGTTTCATGGTCAGAAAGATGTGACGGTTCATCTTGAAGAGTCAAAGAAAATGGTTGATGCAGTAAACCGGTATGGAGGCAATGCCATGTTGACAATCTATTCGGAGGCGGGGCATGATGCATGGAGTGATACATACCGCAATATGGAAGTGTTTGAATGGATGCTGTCCCAGACAAATACAAATGATATACAGATACAGAACATCTATGATGATAGTACGGTGTATGGATAGAGCTTATGCAGTCTTTATTACCAGCAGAAATCAGGCTGAGGCTGAAAAATCAGCAAATAAAATCAGACAGACGTTTAACAATATGCACTTGGACTGAAAATATCCTCCGGATCCATGGAGGATGTGGATGCCGCGTTTGAACAAATAGTACAGTCCGGGCACGAGCTTCATGCATTGGTGTTAAATGCGGCAGATCTTGGAATAAATATGCCTGCACTTACGACAGATATAAACGATTGGATGCGTGTAATCAATACAAATTTAGGTTGGAATTTTAAGATTACACAGAGTGCAGCCCGGCTGATAACCGGACAAGGCGGTTCGATTGTTTTTGTAAGTTCAAACTATATTTCCGCGGCATTGATCCGACGCCGATCCGTGATTTCATCATGACCGGTTTTAATACACCGACCAGAATCGGAAACGCAATTGTGCTGCCCGGAGATATCGTATTCGGCGCAGGCGGCGGAGTATTGTTTATTCCCAGCCATCTGGTGGCAGAGGTGGTGGACGGTGCTTCCAAAACCCAGGTGAAGGACATCTTCGGATTTGAGATGATCACCCAGAATAAATTCACGACTGCACAGATCGACAGAAACACCTGGACGGTGGAGATGCTGGACATGCTGATGGAGTTTATCAAGACTGATCCTCGCGGTGAGGAATACCGTGCGCTTGATTGGTCTCATGAGTATGATTTGGCGATCAATGGAGATCCCAATGACACACAGACTGCGCTGTAAAACAGGGAGGGACGGAGATGATGAAGAATAACACGATTGATAATTACAGGAAAACAGTGCAAGAACTGTTGCCGGAGATCAATGCGAATATCGAAAAATATCGCAAGGGTAATTTCAAAATTAAGGTTTTGCGTGAGGATGGCACACCTGTTGCTGCCACTGTCAGAGCAGAACAGAAGAAGCATGCATTTGATTTCGGCACAAACGTGCTTATGTTAGGTCATATGGGTGAGAAGGAGCAGGAATACCGCGATGCGATAACCAATCTGTTCAATCTCATTACAACTACGTTGTGTTGGAAGGATACGGAACCTCAGCACGGTAAATTCCGGTTTGAAGAGGGCAGCGAGGAAATCTATCGCAGACCGCCGGGGGACCGGGTACTTAAATTCGCGAAAGAAAATGGGATGAAGGCAAAGGGACAGCCGCTGTTTGCCGGCTGGTGGTGTCCGGACTGGGTGCCTCAGAATATCGACGAATTAAAGAGTTTATGGTTAAACTTTGTAACGGAGGTAGCTAAACGGTACGACGGAGAATACAGCATATTCGATGTGGTAAATGAATCCTACCATGTTAACGGAAGCTGGAAAAATATGAAATGGCTTCCGGAATCCTATAGTGACTTTGCCAAGTGGACTTTGAATACTGCAGGTAAACTCTTTTCTGATCGTTGTGTTATGGAAAGAAACGAAGCTACTCCGGTAAATTATGGTGAAGTCGGAGAGATGTATTATGAGGAGAACAAGAAATTTTTGGAAGAAGGTGTGCGCCTTGATTCCATTGGTTTTCAATTCCATTTCTTCAGTGGTGATTCGTGTTTGAATACGCATATTTCCGGCGAAGCGGATCTGGGAAACATCTATCGTACATACAATAAGATGTCAACACTGGGTGTGCCGATGTACATAACTGAGGTAACTGTTCCTTCTGTTTACGAGGATATGACCTCCGAGGAAGGCGAAAGTCTTCAGGCCGAAATTCTTGAGAACCTGTACAGGATGTGGTTTTCTATTCCCAACATGCATGGAATTATCTACTGGAATTTAAAAGACGGTGATACCTGGGTAAATGAAGACAAATGCCGCGGATGTCTGCTTGACGAATATATGCGGAAGAAAAAGTCCTACTATACCTTGGAGCATTTGATCAAGCATGAGTGGAATACCTGTATTACCGCTGCAAGTGATGACGGTGGTTATTTAGAATTTTCAGGGTTCTATGGAGATTACGACATCGTTGTTGAGGTTGACGGGAAAATGGTTCATAAATGTAATGCAAGCTTTAATCAAAAAACTGGCGAGTTGGCGATTGTAATAGGTGCTTAAATTGCAATCATGTCAAAGAGAGGTGTGTGTATGACAATAACATTTTTAGGTCAGGCAGGACTTCTGTTTGAGAAAAACGGTTTTAACATCATGATAGACCCGTATCTATCCAACAGTGTTGAAAAGATTAATCCCAAACACTACCGCAGGGTATCGGTGGATGGACGTTTTTTAAACATAATACCGGATCTAATGATTTTTACACATAATCACCTTGATCATTATGACCCTGAAACGGTAAGGCACTTTATTACAACTGACAGTAAGATTACGGTACTGGCGCCGAAATCGGTTTGGGATGAGGTGCGAAAATTTGGCGGAAGCAATAACTATGTTTTGTTTAACCGTCATACTATCTGGACTGAGCACGGAATCAAGTTTACTGCGGTAAAAGCAGAGCACAGTGATAGTTCTTCGATCGGCGTTGTGATTGATGACGATGGGAAGAAGTATTATATTACGGGGGATACGTTGTATAACGAAGAAATCTTTGCGGATATTCCTGAAGATATATATGCTTTGTTTTTGCCGGTAAACGGCGTGGGCAACAACATGAATATGACCGATGCAGCGCGCTTCGCAGAAAGAATTAGCCCAAGAAAAACAGTGCCTATACATATAGGAATGTTTGATGAACTTTCGGCTGATGACTTTGAGTGCGATAATAAGGTTACTGCCGAAATCTATAAGCAGATAAAACTGTAAACGCAATAGATTTACAGTGGGTTGCATCCGTTAAGGGCGGGACAAAGGAGTTATATATCATGAGCAAGTTAAGACTTATGTTTCAAAATCAGTGGTATACCATCCGGAATAATTCCTTTTGGGAAGAAAAGGGACTGGATTGTTCGGCGAAGGTTCGCATGAGAGGGAATGTTCGCGTATTGAAGGAGCTAATGCCGGATGTGCTGGGTGGACAGGAAGTGAACTGGGAGATGCAGCGATATCTGAAATTTTATTGCAGCGAAGAGAAACTGCCCTACACAATGATCTGGGGAAATGATACACCGATCCTTTACCGTTCGGATAAGTTGAATCTTTTGGACTCTGAATTTTTACTTTATCCTGAACACGTGGAAGGGTTTGAGGGAAGTTTCAACAATAACTTTACCAAAAGCTTTAATCTGGGTGTGTTCCAGTGTAAGGAGGATGGCCAGATATTTATCCTTGCCACGACTCATTTATGGTTTAAAAATGGCACAGACCCTACCCATCGGTCTTATCAGGCGGGTTCTGATCAGGTGAGACGAATACAGGTGAAGATGGCCATTGATGTCATCGAAAAATACCAAAAGAAATACTCCGGCAGCCCGATTATTTTCGGCGGAGATTTTAATACCCGATATCATACGGAAGCGATTCAGTATGCGCTTTCTGAAAGAGGGTTTGTTCATGCCCACGATGTGGCGGTGGAAGCTGCTAGCGAGGATCAAGGAATGAATGACTTAAATGGCGAACATCCGGGGAATCGTTGGCTGGAAGGCGGTTTCCCGGCAGCCATTGACCATATTCTGGTGCGGGACATTCCTCAGAATAGTGTGCGTCGGTTTGAACGGTATATGACGGAGGACTATCTGGTTCTATCCGACCACGCACCGGTTTATGTGGACATGAACTTTTGATGATGCAGGAGGCAGGAGATGTTGACAAGTAAAGAATATATTTCACAGTTGGCGAAAGATGTGGAGCCTGCGCTTGTCTTTAAAGAGGGTATGAACTTTGAGGGCTGGCAGCGGGAGGCACATGCAAAGCTGGAGGAGCTTTTGGGTCTGCCCTTGCCGGCATGTGAATTTGATTTTCAGGTGAACGGACAGGAGAAGACGGAAGGATACACAAGTATTTCCTTTACGTTCCAAAGCGAGCCGGGCTATCGTGTTCCCTGTACACTTTTGGTGCCGAAGGGTGTGGATACGCCGATTCCCGGAGTGATCTGCCTGCAAGGACATTCCACGGGAGCACATATTTCGTTGGGAAAGAGTATTTTTGAGGGGGATGATGAACTGATTGCCGGCGGCAGAGATTTCGCGGTCAGAGCTGTGAAAGAAGGATTCTGCGCGATTGTCATGGAGCAGCGCTACATGGGTGTTTTGGGTGCAAGAGCTGACGGGCAGCCCGCATGCTTAGGTCTTACCGACAATGCGGCGATGGGAAGCTTTCTGATGGGCAGAACCCCCATCGGTGAGCGTGTCTGGGACATCCATAAGCTGATCGATGTGATTGAAGCTCATCTGGCGGAGTATATTGAACCGTCGAAAATTATCTGCATGGGAAATTCCGGCGGTGGCACCGCGACGTTTTATGCGTCCTGCTATGATAGAAGAATCTGTCTTTCCATGCCGTCCTGTGCAGTGTGCACCTACGACGAGTCGATCATGGCCATGATGCACTGCCCCTGCAACTGTATTCCGGGTATCCGCAAGTACTTTAACATGGGAGAGCTGGGAGGATTGATCGCACCTCGCCCGGCAGTGATCGTCTGCGGAGTAGAGGACGATATCTTTCCTCTTGCAGGCGTGGAGAAGAGCTATGCTGTGATGCGAAATACCTACGAGAGTATCGGTAAGGGTGAGCGTTGCCGCTTAGTGAAGGGACAAGGCGGCCATCAGTTTTACCCCGATGATGCGTGGCCGGTAGTGAAGGAATTGTTGGAAAACATCGAATAGAACAATACAGTTTCGTTTTGGAATTGATCAGCTTGGTTAGGAAAAGAGTGTTTAACAGAGAATAAGATAACGATAACGGTCAAAAGCAATACTTAAATGATAAGAATAGGAGGCGGCCAGATGAAAATATCTATCTGTGGTGATGTTTGTCCGTCACAGTCAAACGATTTATTTGTAGAAGGAAAGGTACAGGAATTGTTCAATGATGTACCCTCTGTGTTTGCGGATTCTGAACGGGTTCTGGTGAATCTGGAGGCGGCTCTGACTGATTCCGAGTACAGGATTACGAAGAAGGGGCCGAATCTGAAAGGCTCCCCTGCCTGTGCCAAGGTGTTGAAGGAGATTGGCGTGACCGACTGCGGTATCTGCAACAACCATATTTATGATTTCGGTGTGGAGGGTGCGCTGGAGACCATCAAAACTCTGGAGGAGAATGGCCTCCCTTACACCGGCTTCGGAATGAACTACGAGGATGCCAGAAAGAATCTGATCTTTGAGAAGGACGGTGTGAAGGTTGCGGTGATCGCAGTGTGCGAGCACGAGTATTGCTATGCGTTGGCAGACCGGATGGGCGCGAGAGGTTACGACCCTTACGACACCATGGAAGATATCCGCAAGGCCAAGGCAGAGAATGATTTTGTGATTGTCACCTACCACGGTGGTAAGGAGCAGTGCGTTTATCCGTCGCCGCGCCTTCGACAGGTGTGTCAGGCCATGGCGAAAAATGGAGCGGATGTGGTGCTGTGCCAGCACAGCCATTGCATCGGCTGCTACGAGGAGTATAACGGAACCCATATTCTGTACGGGCAGGGTAATTTCCACTTTACCAAATTCAACTTTGTGAGTGTGCCGGAGGAAGTCCGGCAGTGGCAGACCGGTCTAATTGTTCAGTTGGATATCGCCGACGAGATTGGGGTTCAGTTCATTCCGACAAAAGTCGTAGGGGCGGGAATCGAACTGGCAAAGGGTAAGGAAAGGCAAATGATTCTGGAACAGCTCATGGCGAACAGCGAGAATCTGAAAACAGATGAGTGGTTAAAGAGCTGGAAGGCGTTCTGCGAGAGCAAGCGGGACGCATATACCGCTGTGGTCAGCAGAGCATATACGGAGGGAACCACTGAGGAGGAGAACGAGTGGTTTAACCATTATCTGTACTGCGAGGCCCACATGGATGTATTCAGAGAACTGTACAAGCTGTCATGGGAGACCAGACAGGAGCCGTAAAAGAAGAGCTTTTTGGGGAGGCGAGGATATGTTGACAAGTAAGGTATATATCACAGTTAGCCAGTGGGACAGAACCCGCTCTTGCCTCAAAATGGTTCTATATCAAGGGGTTGTGCGGGAACACATCACCTCATGCGGTGTTGCCGTTCGGAAAGAGTTTTCAAAAAGAAGTGTGGTATTAAGTTGGGCATAACTATGCGGATCCATCATGGAACGGGTATCGTACGGATTGCCTAGGCAGGAAAAAACGGATTTATTGGTATGGGAGAATGGATGATGAATTTTGAACGAACAACAGCATTTTTGGATAGCTTCTTGGAGATGGGTATTCCGGGGTATGATTGTATTATATACAAAGACGGTCAGTGTGTTTTCCGGCGCTTTAATGGATATGCAGATGTAGAAGTAGGAGTGAAGATGAATGGGAAGGAGTTTTATAACATTTATTCTTGTTCTAAACTAATTACCTGTGTGGCTGCATTACAGTTGTATGAAAGAGGCTTGTTCCAACTGGATGATGAACTAAGTAGGTACATGCCTGAATTTTCTGATATGAAAGTCATGACGCCGGAGGGAGTCAAAGAAGCCAGAAATAAAATTAAAATTAGCGATTTGTTTCAGATGACTGCCGGTTTTACCTATAATACACAGTCGCCACAACTGTTGAAAGTGAAACAGGATACAGAAGGGCGCTGTCCTACCAGAGAAGTGATGCGTTATCTTGCTAAGGAGCCTTTGGCATTTGAACCCGGAACAAATTGGAGATATAGCTTATGCCATGATGTTCTCGCAGCGTTGGTAGAGGAGATTTCGGGAGAACGTTTTGAGGATTATGTAAGAAAACATATTTTTAAGCCATTGAAAATGAATGATACTGATTTCCTTTTGCCATTAGAAGAGATTGGCAAGATCACGAATCAGTATCGGTTTAATGATAATGCACACATGGTTGAGGATATTGGCAAAGAAAACCACCTGCGACTGGGAACTGAGTATGCCAGCGGTGGCGCAGGTTGTGTTTCTACAGTGGATGACTATATTAAATTTATGGAAGCTGTTCGTATTGGGGACATCATTCTGAAGAAAGAGACGGTTGAATTTATGTCCAAGGACAGATTGAATGACATGACTAGACCAAATTATATGTACGGGCATCTTGGATATGGTTATGGATTAGGTGTTCGTTGCCCTATAGATGGCGGTAGCAGAACAGATTTCGGATGGAATGGAGCTGCTGGGGCACACTTAGCCATTGATCCAGCACATAACATGTCAATATTTTATGTGCAGCATGTGATGAACTCGCCAAACAGAGCGATTAGAAACCAAGTATATGATTATGCTGTGAAAGACATTGAAGCGTGGTGAAATACTGATACTATCAAATATAAAAAAGTATAGGGAGCATACTTATGCAGAATTATACCATTATGCCGCTGGATGTGGAACATCTGGAGGAGATATGCCAAGATATCAAAGAACAATACGACCATAAAATAGAGAGATTTCCGGATGGGAGTCACTATAGTAAGTAGGTAGTCAAAGGGAAGGGTGAAAATGATGAAACCATTATATTCAGACACAGGAAAAAAAACTGCGACAGGAAACACAGAGGAGATCATCCGCACGGTGACAGACAGATACATAAAGGCGAACCCTGCAGAGCCTTTGGCTTACAGGGCATACACGGAGGACGGTTTTCTGCGGGATGCTTCCGGGTGTTTCGACATAGATTTTGACGAGATATTTCCGGATGCAAAGGAAGGAGATTATGCCTATGCCTTTGCGCAATATAAGATGATGAACGGATTGTCTTCTACGTTTTTGTTCGGATCCCGAACCTTGACAGAAATATATGTAAACGGAGAAAGGGTAGCAAAAACCACCATTAGAGATGAGCTGATCGGAGAGGACAGGGTCATTACAGTTCCACGCAAGATGGGTTATAACACCGTATTTGTAAAATGTAAAAAGGATGCTCTCGGTTTTGGATTCCGTTTTGGCGCCCAAGGACATAAAGGAAATCCTGTTGAGTTTTATAAAGCATTTGCAGAAAATGCAGGGGAACTGGGTTGGAATTACTGCGGTCCGTTTGAGAAGGATATCTATCCCCAGCCTCTCGTGGAAACTCTTTCCATGGAGGATATGGAGGAGGTTTGGCTTCCCAGACCTTACCGGGCTGCGATGCCGAACATTGAAGGGCATACAGAAATGTATGCGGTGAGTACGCTGTCCGTGGAAAATGAGACAGAGGTTTCTTTCTGCGCAGAGGCAGAAGCGGAAATGGAACTGTATATCGACGGTAATCTGAAAGGAGCGGCCAGAGATAGACTGGACCTCAGTTTCGCATTGAGCGAAGGAGTTCATGCAGTGGCTGTGAGACTTTCCGATAAGGCGCGTTTTTGCTCTTTTTCTGCAAAGGCAGAGGGGGCAGAACTTGCTCTGCCGGAGAGCGTGAAAACCGGGAAGGGCGAATGGCTATACTTGGACAGCAGGGATGAACGGGCGAAGAAGGGGTTCGACTTATATCAACTCTATGACGGATATGAGCCGGGAGAAAAAACTTACTTCCTCTGTGGAGAAAAGACGTATCTGCGTCCCATTTTGGAGACAGAGCAGTTTGGCAGGTTGAATTATCCCAACGGCGTGATTCTCTACGGTCTCTTGGAGGCGGGGAACTTTTTAAAGGATGCGGATATATTAGAGTACGAACACAACCATTTGAATGTGTGTTATGCCCCGCTGGAATTGGCTCTGTGGGAGATGAAAAAATTTGGTTGGCCCTGCGTGAGCCATCGGATGATACGTATGAATATGCTGAACGACTGCGGCTCTTTTTCTGCCATGGTTTTGGAAGATCATGCAAAATATCACCCGGATGAAAGAGTTCCGTATTACGCGGAGCATGTTGCTGATTATATCTTACATAAGCAGGAACGTCTGGAAAACGGCATGTTTTACCGGGAGGTGCCCGGAACCTACCAGGAGCTGACCATCTGGGCAGATGATATCTATATGTCCATTCCCTTTATGATTCGTTATGCACAGATGACAGGGGATCAGTCGGTGATGGATGATGCGGTGAATCAGCTTCTTTGCTGTAAAGAAAAATTATACATGGAGGAGCATAAGCTGCTTGGTCATGTTTACAGTCTTGGCCGGGAAAGATGCACGCGCGTTCCGTGGGGAAGAGGAAACGGCTGGGTACTGTTTACACTGACTGAGGTTTTGGCGGTATTGCCGAAGAATCATAAACATTACGCCGATATTGAGCTGTTCTTCCGGCAGCTGTCTGAGGGCTTCTTACACTGCGTAGATAAAGAAGGAATGATTCATCAGGTATTGGACGATATGGATTCCTTTGAGGAGGCATCTGCGACGGCGATGTGTGCCGCAGCCTTTGCCAGAGGTGTCCGCATGGGAATTTTGCCCGCCGAAAGCTATGGGGAATCCGCTGAGCGCTCCGCAGAGGCATTGGAGAAGTATTGTATTGATGAGGATGGAAACGTCTACGGCGTATGCCGTGGCTCGGGATATTCCTTCCGGAGGGACTACTATAAATATGATCTTAACTGCAGGATCAACGATGTCCATGGAACGGGTATCGTGCTGATCGCTTTGATCGAGGTGGAGAAAAATAAGCGGTATTTACTTCAGATTCCGGCTTAAGGGCATAACGGAAAAGAAGATTGTCCGGGAGAGGAGGGAAGTTTGTGCAAACGCCGGAGGTGGAGATAATATAGACAAAATGTAAAGGAGGAGATGTAAACATGAAAACAAGACGGAAAAAATCTTTATTACTGACAGTGATACTGACTATCGCTATGGTTGCTGCTCTGTCATTTAGCGCATATGCGGCTCAAAGTGACGCAGTGTCACAGGATGGTCTGACCGCGCAGCTTTTCACGGACAAGGACGCTTATGAAGCGAATGAGTCTGTGGCTGTAACAGTGCGCGTGGACAACCAGACCGGAAAAGAAGTGTCCATAGTGACGACGATCAATGTTCCTGAGAGCGTCAAACTTGCAAATGAGCGTGCTGCCTATGAACCCCAAGACCTTCCTGCTGAAGCTGTGCATCGGTCTGGTCACCGGCTTTGTCGCTCACAGACTCTTTCACATCAGCGCAGAAACGGAGCGAAAGTTCTCCCTGCCCATT
>JAFSBP010000213.1 GCA_017437205.1 Lachnospiraceae bacterium | reverse complement strand
CCTGCCATGTGTACGATGCCGGCTACGATATTGTGGATCATCTGGAGGATGTGCTGGAGGAATTTGATCGGGTGATCGGGTTAAAGCGTCTGAAGGCGATTCATTTAAATGACAGCAAAAATCCGTTCGCCAGTCACAAAGACAGGCATGAGAGAATCGCGGAGGGGAGCATCGGCTTAGAGACGATGGTGAGAATTATCAATCATCCTGCGCTTAAGGGGCTTACCTTCTGCCTTGAGACACCCAACGAGCTTCCCGGTTATGCCGAGGAAATCCGACTGCTTCGGGCGCATAAGACCGAATAACAGATATAAAGAATAATCAGTAAATATCAGGAGAAAAGCTCATGAAACTGTACATGGCACCGATGGAGGGAATTACAAATCACGTATATCGCCAGGCTTATCTACACCATTTTGGGCAGATTGACCGGTATTATATGCCGTTTTTATCCAGTACGGGATTGAATTACAAAGAAATCAGAGATATTGCACCGGAGAATAATCAGGGAATGGATGTGATTCCACAAATTCTGACAAATCAGACGGATGTTTTTCTGGGGCTCGCAGGGATGTTAAAGGATTTCGGATACAGCGAAGTAAACCTGAATCTAGGCTGTCCGTCAGGGACGGTGACCGCCAAGGGCAGAGGATCCGGTTTCCTACGTTTCCTGCCTGAACTGGATCGGTTTTTGGAAGAAATCTTTGCCACATCTCCACTTCCAATCTCGGTCAAGACGAGAATTGGTTATGCCGATGAGGCGGAATGGCCCGCAATTTTGGAACTTTTGATGAAATATCCGTTTACCGAGATGATTATTCATCCGCGTCTTCGGATGGATCTGTATCGCGGTGAGGTTCGCCCGGGGACGTATGAGTTTGCGGTGGAAAGAACTGTTAAGGCGGAAAAAGCTTCCGATTATCTCTGCTATAATGGTGATATCAATACCGTGGAGGATTATGAAATATTGCGGTCACGCTTTCCAGGGGCAGAGAAGGTGATGCTCGGCAGAGGCTTGATTGCAAATCCGGGACTTCCCGGAGAACTGCGGGGGGACGGTTCGATGAAACGGGAACAATTAGGAGCATTTTTGGACGAGATTTACACTGAGTACAGAAAAATCGTTCCCGACGAAAAAAATACACTGTTCCGGTTGCTGGAGATATGGACATATCTGTCCCGTTCCTTCCCGGAAGGCGAGAAGGTATTGAAGCGAATCAGGAAAAGCAAATCCTTACGTGAATATGAAAGTGTAGTTTGTGAAGCGCTGAGAACATTTGGAGATTGAGAAATTTATGAAGCAAGGATACCGAAAGATAAGTGAAGAAACACTGCAGAAAATCAGAGATTGGTTTAAAAAGTATATTCTTTGGATAGGTGCAGCAATAGTCCTTGTGGCAGCGTTAGCGTTTGCATTGTCTATGTCCGCAAGTACGTCAGTGGGATCCGAGGAAACCAAAGATACCGGGAGTGAAACCGTGACCGGTGAGGCGACGGAAGAAGTGACCGAAGGTTCTATGGTAATATCCACCGAGGAACTGTCTGAGGTGACTACGGAAGAACCGACAGCGGAACCCTCGGAGGCTCCGGATGAAAATACCACAGAACTTTCGACAGCAGGACCTACGGAGAGGCCGACTGAGAAGCCGACATAAGGACCTACGGAGAAACCCACCGAGAGGCCTACCGAAGCGCCTACGCAGAAACCTACGGAAAAGCCAACGGAGGCACCTACAGAAGAACCGACGGAGCCGGAGACGATGTATCTGCCTTCGCTAAAAAGTGGGGTGGATTACAACGGAAACGGCGTGGATGATTACACGGATATTATGCTGGGAGCGCGTCAGGACGCGATCAATCACCCCACATACGACGGAAGCTGGTGGGCAACCGGTTATCCTCCGGAAAATATCGGCGTGTGTTCTGATGTGATCTGGAGAGCGTTTAAGCATGCCGGGTACTGCTTAAAAGATATGGTGGACGCGGACATTTTGGCAAGGAGAGAGGCATATCCTTTGATTGAACGTCCTGAGCACCAGATTGATTTCCGCAGGGTAAGAAATCTTCGCATTTTCTTCGAGAAGTATGCGGTAAAGCTGACGATGGATATTCATGCGGTCGACGAATGGCAGCCGGGAGATATCGTGATCTTCGGAAATGACAGGCATATCGGTATTGTGTCCGACGTTCGAGATATGAACGGAATTCCTTATATCATCCACAACGGCGGTCAGGATGACCGTGAGGAGAATTACCTGGTGCAAAAAGATAGCCAGAAGGTCACGGGGCATTATCGATGGGATGCAAGTTTGATTCCGGGAGAT
Organism: Lachnospiraceae bacterium; assembly: GCA_017437205.1. Lineage (GTDB taxonomy): Bacteria > Bacillota > Clostridia > Lachnospirales > Lachnospiraceae > RGIG423. The sequence goes on along the minus strand of JAFSBP010000213.1, from coordinate 1,107 downwards.
GTGCTTAAGGCTTGGGTGGAATAGCAGGATGTCTTTGTCAACTAAAATGAGTCGAAATAAATGGCTGTGAAAGAACATAATCTCCCCCTAAATTCAAAATCATTGGTTAAGCCAGTGACCTTGATTTGGAGGGAGATGATTACGTTGCAATCAAAACCGATGATAATACATGTAACTAACCCATTTCAAAAGCACGGTGGCAGTCAAAACAGACAATGAAACATAAAACGCAACCATATTAAAGAGAGCAGTCGTAACGGTGCAAAATAACAGGAGAATCATCAATATGTCCACAACGATACCGCCACTTTTGTCGTGAAGGTACTGATTTCGCTCGTCCTGCTCGTCAAGAAACTTTTCTTTCAGCAGCAGCCGATTTTCTAAAAGTTTTTTATTAAAGTAAATCCGGTAGCACACAAAGATTAGTCCGCCAAAAAAGATGATTCTGCTGACCGATTCGGCAAGAGGTGTCATGATGCGGGAATCGCCACCGCCCAGTTCGCTGATGATGACCATGTAGGCTAACATAAGGGCGACGATGACCCAAAGGATGCGGATGCGCAGTTTGATTGTACGGGAAAAAGAATGGTTATTTGAGTTCTTCATACTGTTGATCCTCCAATCGCTTATTTTCTTTTAGACAACATAGTTCCTCGACACTGACCTGAAACACCTGGGCGATGCGGTAAGCTAGCATGAGAGAAGGGCTGTATTGCTCCTTTTCGATAGAGATAATGGTTCGGGCGGAGACATGTGTCAGATCCGCCAGTTGCTGCTGAGTCATTTTTGCAGCAGTTCGCAGTTCTTTTAGTTTTGTTTTCACGAGAGACCTCTTTGAAAGTGAAGTATACTTCATGTGAAGCTAACTTCATGTTATCATAAGATTAGAAGATTGTCAAGGGAAATATGAAGTGAACTTCATATTGAGAGGGGGATGGAAGGAGAGCAGTATCTGCCAACACGAATAAAGCCGCCTGCTTTCGCAGACGGCTCAACATATTCGCAAGTTCTTATGCTCTCTCAACCAGACCGGACTTCAGGCAGGAAGTACATACGTACATTTTCTGTGTGCCTCCGTTAACCTTAACTCGAACGGACTTCACATTG
>JAFSBP010000212.1 GCA_017437205.1 Lachnospiraceae bacterium | reverse complement strand
CTGTGTCGGTCAGATGGTGAACCGACACCGCGTGATTTCGGCAGTTGTGGTTTATTTTGGACTGAACGCCTTACTAAATGTGATCAATACGTGGATCGCAGAGGCATTTATGGAAATTAACCCCAGTGGTCTGAGCGTGGAATTTAGATACGATCCGGTGTATTATGTGTTCACGGGAGTATTTTTGGCGATTCAATTGGTCGGATTTAGCGCGGGAAGCATCATGATTATGAAGAAAAAGCTAAATCTGGAATAAATAACCATTGCAATTTTTCAAATTCATGGTAAACTGAATGCTGGATTAAGTGGTCAGGCGGTTCAATCGCGGAAGCTTGAACGGGCGGGCCATTCAAAAGATTAAGAAAAACAGAGGAAAACAGACATGACTTTATTAGAGAGATGGCGCGAGTTCGCGTATAACAATGAGATGGATGAGCAGCAGGCAGATGCCTTCTGGGGAAATTATTTCAATCAGGAGATGGAGATTTATAAGCAGCTTCTCGCAGACCCTGACACGAAGGTGACCGGAACCGTGAAGGAACTGGCAGAGAAGTACGGTGTGGAGCTGAGCATGATGGTTGGTTTTCTTGACGGAATCAATGACAGCCTTGTGGAGGCAAACCCCATCGAGACCATGGAAGAGGATACCGTTGTAAACCTGGTGTATGATAAGGAGAAGCTGTACTACAACATGGTTGGTGCGAGAGCACAGTGGCTCTACGAGCTTCCTGAGTGGAATGCACTCCTTTCCGAGGAGAGACGCAAAGAACTTTACAAAGAGCAGAAGTCTTCTACGACCATTGTAAAGCCGAAGAAGGTGGGAAGAAATGATCCTTGCCCTTGCGGAAGCGGAAAGAAGTATAAGAAGTGCTGTGGTAAATAATGGGGATGGGCGGGTATTCGGTGTAAGTCGGGTGCCCGTTTTTTGTAAAAAATACTTGTCAAGTAATGGACTTTATGCTATTATTAACACAAAGCATGTGTTCTTAAACTTCTCAGGCGAATTCGTCATTCTAAGATCAATTCTTAATCTTTCTAAGAACCATCAATGCTTTTATGATCCAATGTTAAAAGCAGAAGGTTCTTAAACGATGAGAGTTGATTGGCAGATGTTCCTGTATCAATATCTCATCGCCGATTGATCTTCTGCAATAGTTTTTGGTTGCAAGGAGGGAATTGCGATGAGTAGTGAAGCAGTATCAAAGGTTAAAACAGGAACAGAGGTTATGGTTAACCACAGGTACAAGGACACCGTGTTTCGGATGATCTTCAAGGAAAAGAGCGCATTACTCAGTCTGTACAATGCATTGAACGGAACAAATTATCAGAATCCGGATGAACTGGAAGTCAATACAATGGAGAATGCGATCTATTTGGGCAAAAAGAACGACATTTCGTTCGTCATTGATAGTCGGCTGAATCTGTATGAACACCAATCCACGTTTAACCCGAATATGCCGATGAGAGATCTGTTCTATGTGTCGGCGCTTTATTCGAAACTTACGATGGGGATGGACTTGTACAGCAGGCGTTCAATCGAGGTTCCGTTTCCGCAGTTTATTGTCTTTTACAATGGAACAGAGGAACAGCCGGAAAAGAAATTGCTAAAATTATCTGATTTGTATTCTGAAACGGGAAGAAATTATCTGAAAGAAGCTTATGCTTCGGATCAATTGTTTTCTCGGTTGGAACTGGATGTTTTGATGCTGAATATTAATAAGGGATATAATCAAGAACTGAAGGATGGCTGCCGGCTGTTGTCAGAGTACATGATGTATGTGGACAAGGTGCGTGGGTATGCGGAGTGGTATCCGTTGGAGATCGCTGTTGAGAAAGCCGTTGATGAGTGCATCAGAGAAGGAATACTGGAGAAGTTTCTTCGGGAAAATCGTGCGGAGGTCATAAGTATGAGCATATTCGAATACAATGAAGCTGAACATCTGCGAATGATTGCCAGGGACGAGCATGCAGCCGGAAAGATAGAAGGAAAGATAGAAGATATCCTTGAAGTGCTGAATGAGCTTGGTTCTGTTTCGGAGGAATTAATTTTGCGGATTCGGCAGGAAAAGGACCTTAATCGTTTAAAAAAGATACTGAAGCTAGCAATCGTAGCAGAGAGTATAGTCGCCTTTGAGAAGCAGGTGCATATAATGTAAATAACAACGTCAGAGCACGGAAACTTATGGTGTGTGCTCTGGCGTTATTATATTACAGGCGAATGTATGTTAGGCCTTTTTGTTTAGAGTTATTACAAGATGTATGGGGAAGCAAAACAGCAAATCACAAGATAGATGGGTTTGGTATAGCGTCATAGGTGTGTATTATTCGGTTCATATAAATGTTTCCCGAAAAATACAAGAAATCCCCCGACGGGGGTTGATTTACTCTTGTCAAAAGAAAAACAATGTCGTATAATACAGAAAGGTAGGATTAAAATTACTCTAGGTATGCTATGCGCTAACGAAGGTTCTGCGTTTGTTTGCATGCCGAAAATGCGATGAAAGGAGAAGTTGCGATGCATATTATTCATGGAGAACACGGTGATGTAGCACATTCCCATCATCACGAGCATGAGCATGAAAATGGTTGCTGCTGCGGACATGATCACGATCATGACCACGGGCACTGCCATGAGCATGGTCACGACCACGGTCATTGCCACGATCACGAGGGAGGATGCTGCTGCCATAAGGAGCAGGATGAGACCCTTGCGTTATTGACCTACATGCTTGATCACAATGTACACCACGCAGCCGAGCTTGAGGCGGTGGCGGCAGAACTTCGAAAGAAGGGAAAGACCGCGGCGGCGGATATGATTGACAAAGGCGTGATGGATTTCCAGACGGCGAATATGCGCCTGAAGGTTGCATTGTCCATGCTTGCCGAGGCATAAGGAGGTTTTAATATGTGCCTTGCATCAGTATATGGAAAGCAGAATGATACCGAGACGCTGATCATGAAGAATGTTACACGGGTGGAAGTGAGAGAAGATAAGGTTTATCTCTATGACATCATCGGCAAAGAGACGGTGGTTGAGGGAAAACTTACCTTGGTTGATTTGACCCGGAGTATTGTGCAGATTGAGTGTCCGGCTTAAGACTGCGAAGTTAGACGGAGGTATTTATGGCTTATACAATTGCCGTTGCCGGAAAAGGCGGCGTCGGAAAGACCACTCTGTGCGGATTGCTGATCCAGTATCTTTGCGGACTGGAGAAGGGGCCGGTGCTGGCAGTGGATGCCGATGCAAACTCCAATTTAAACGAAGTCTTGGGTGTTGAGGTCGAGGCTACCCTTGGAGATATCCGTGAGGAGATCGCGAGAGCCGAGATGATGAGACCCAGTCCGATTCCCGCAGGCGTATCCAAACAGGACTACGCAGAGTACAAATTCAATTCCGCACTCATTGAGGAAGATGATTTTGACATGTTGGTCATGGGAAGAACGCAAGGGTCCGGATGCTACTGTTATGTCAACGGGTTGTTGACTTCACAGCTGGCGAAGATTTCAAAGAATTATCAGTACATCGTTGTGGACAACGAAGCCGGTATGGAGCATATCAGCCGCGGAGTTCTTCCGAAGGTGGATATGATCATTCTGGTCAGTGATTGTTCCAGACGAGGTGTACAGGCGGTCGGCCGCATTGCAAAGCTGATCGACGATTGTAACTTGAAGCCCTCTTTCGTGGGTCTGATCATCAATCGGGCGCCCGGCGGAGTGGTAAGCGAAGGAACGATGGAGGAGGTTGAGGCACAGGGCCTGAATCTCATCGGTGTGGTTCCTCAGGATGAACAGGTTTATCAGTTTGACTGTGACGGAAAGCCTACGGTTGAGCTCCCCGAGAGTTCAGCGGTAAAGCAGGCGATGAAGTCGATCCTGACCAAACTGAGATTTCAATAAGTATTATAAAAACCAAGGAGGCTTTTATGGGAGACTTTAAATTAACAACAGTTGAGGAATTTGAAGCCGCAACAGACCGGTTGTTGGAGACCGGTGCGAAGGTTAGCGCTGATTCCTGGCAGTTGAGAGTGAAGAGACAGACACCTCACTGTAAGTTCGGTGAAGAGGGCACCTGCTGCCGTATCTGTACCATGGGACCTTGCCGTATTACACCTAAGGCACCCCGCGGTATCTGTGGCTGCGATGTTCACGGTATCGTTGCGAGAAACTACCTGAGATTCACCGCAGGTGGTGCATCTGCTCACTCCGATCACGGTCGTGAGATCTGCCACACCTTGTACTGCACCTCTCCGGATGGAAATTACAAGGTAAAAGACCCTGAGAAACTGATTCGCATTGCGAAGGAGTGGGGCGTTGAAACCGAAGGTAAGGACATCTACGATCTGGCACATGAGATCGCTGAGATGGCTATGCTTGAGTATGGTAAGCCTTTTGGTCATCAGAGATTTACCAAGAGAGCTCCTCAGCATACTCAGGACATCTGGGCACGTGAGGGTATCCTTCCCCGCGCAATCGACCGCGAGGTTACCACTGCGATGCATATGACCCACATGGGTTGCTCCTCCGAGCACAATGCACTGGTTCGTCAGGCACTGAGAACCGGTCTGGCAGACGGTTGGGGCGGTTCCATGGCAGGAACCGAGTTCTCTGACGTTATGTTCGGAACTCCGAAGCCCATCGAGACCGAGGCTAACCCGGGTGTTATGAACCCTGATAATGTAAATATTGTTGTACATGGTCACGATCCGTCTCTGTCCGAGATGATCTGCGAATACGCAGACTCCAAGGAGATGATCGACTATGCAAAGAGCGTTGGTGCTAAGGGCATCACCATTTCCGGTGTTTGCTGTACTTCCAACGAGGTAGCAATGCGTCGCGGTATCCCCATGGCAGGTAACTTCCTGCAGCAGGAGAACGTTGTACTGACCGGTTGCTGTGAGGCAATCGTAGTAGACGTTCAGTGTATCTTCCCTGCACTCGGACCCTTAAGCAAGTGCTTCCACACCAAGTTTATCACCACCTCCCAAATCGCGCAGATGCCCGATTCCGAGTTCATCCACTTTGAGCCCGAGACCGCAGGCGAGAATGCAAAGGCGATCGTAAAGATGGCGATCGAGAACTTCAAGAACAGACAGCCTGAGCTTGTCTATGTTCCTCAGATGAAGCAGAAGGCAACCGTTGGTTACTCTTTCGAGGCAATCGTTAAGACTCTGGATACCGTTGCTAACTCTCACGTAGACGAGTTTGGTACCACCAAGCCCCTGGTTGAGTGTGTGAACTCCGGTGTACTCCGCGGTGCGGTTGCTATGGTAGGATGTAACAACCCTAAGATCCGTCCTGACCAGGCACACATCGAGTTGATGAAGAAGCTGCTGGCTAACGATATCATCGTTGTTGCTTCCGGATGTTCCGCACAGGCAGCTGCGAAGGCCGGTCTGATGGACAAGGAAGCAAGAAATCTCTGTGGTGCAGGTCTGAAGAGAGTATGTGAGCTTGCTGACATCCCTCCTGTATTACATATGGGTTCCTGTGTAGATATCAGCCGTATGATGGTTCTTGCTGCTGAGATCGCAAAGGATTCCGGCTGGAACATTTCTCAGATCCCGTTGGTGGGCTGCGCTCCCGAGTGGATGAGTGAGAAGGCAGTTTCCATTGGTAACTATGTTGTTGCTACCGGTATTGATACCTTCCTTGGCGTTGAGCCCTACGCTACCGGCTCCGATGAGGTTGACAAGCTCTTAAAGGGCGGTCTGACCGATTGGGTTGAGGCATGCTTCACCGTTGAGAAGGATATCGATAAGCTGGTTGATCTGATGATCGAGCGAATCGAAGAGAAGCGTACCGCATTAGGCATCTAACGGATAAAGTGAGGAATGCAGACGACAGTGCAAGCTTGCTTGCAAACTGTCGGATATATTCCGAACGAAGCGATATGAGCATGAAGCAATGCGCGTAAGCGCAGGGCGAAAATGCGAATAGAGCAGCCGGTGGCAGGATGACCGAAGGTCAGACGAGCCGGCGTATCCGTGAAATGAATTAGAAATTTTTGAGGTGAATGAAATTATGAAGATAGCAGTAACCGGAAAAGGCGGAGTTGGAAAGACAACCTTTGCAGCCACCCTTGCGAGGCTTTACGCCGAGGAGAACAAGCATGTGCTGGCAGCGGATGTTGACCCGGACGCCAATCTGGGACTGGCACTGGGATTTACGGAGGAGGAGCTTTCCTCCATCGTACCCATTGCCAAGAT
>JAFSBP010000211.1 GCA_017437205.1 Lachnospiraceae bacterium | reverse complement strand
TTCCTCGGCTTTTCTGCGAGCTTCTTCCTCTGCCGCCTCTTTCGCCGCCACTTCATCAAGCGTCATCGCTGTATCAAACTTTACATAAACCTGCACATACTGCTTCGCAATGTAACCGGCAACCTCAGTACCGTCATCGTGACGACCCATGGTGATACGCACGAACTCATCACCCGGCTCTACCTTCTGAGTAATCGCGTAGATTTCGCCCTCTGCCAAGGTGGTGATAATGTTTGATCCATCATCAATCACAGGCGTCTCTCTCAGACGCAATCCGCTGGCCAAAACCTTACCGTAAATCTTCCCGATCTGTACTGCCAGTTCCTCCGCCTCATCACCGGTCACGAAGTAGTTTGCCTTGATATAACCGGTCACATTTCCGGACTCAATCTTATACCAAAGACCATTTTCTCCTTCCACACGGTCAATGATCGTCGCCGCACAGTGATTATAAATATGTCCCACAATGTTATCTTCCTGCGTCGTGGGTGAACTGCGGACATTCACATAGCTGTCAGCCTCTTCAATCTTCGTCACCGCAATATTCGCATAGGGTGATACCGGCTTAGGTGCCTCAGTCGGCGGTTCTTCCGTGGTTGGTTCCTCCGTGGTAGGCTCGTCCGTCGTCGGTTCTTCCGTCGTGGTTTCGTCGGTGGTAGGTTCGTCCGTCGACGGTTCCTCCGTGGTTCCCTCTGTCGGTTCCTCGATCTTACCCAAAATTTCTTTCAGTATCTTATATGCATCATCATTTCCGGACAACAAAAGCTGCTCAAAGCTAAGCTTTTCCCAAACCTTCTCATCCACGCCCTTCTCTGCAAGATAATCCGCCAGAGCCTGCTCTGCGTTTTCCGCATTCGCATAATATCGATCCAGCGGCACCGAGATTCCTGCCATCGCAGGATCTACCGTCTGCTTCGACGATGGAGCACCAAAGACACCCGACATGCCTCCCCAGGCAAGCAGGGAGCCACTCACCAAAACTGCGGCGAGCACTAATTTCATTCGCTTTTTGTACATCAAAATCCCCCTTATGTAAATGTTACAAAATTGTTACATCTCCATTATAACGTGGGAATAAGCATTTGTCAATGCGTGTCATAAATTGGCAACTATTTTTCAGGTACTATAGGCAATCCCGCAAATCCAACCGCCAGATCTTCATCCGTCGGAATGTAATCGCTCATCAATCCATCATTGTATTTCTGGTATGCGACCATATCAAAGTATCCGGTTCCGGTAAGACCGAAGACAATGGTCTTTTCCTCTCCGGTTTCCTTACACTTAAGCGCCTCATTGATCGCAACACGGATCGCGTGACTGCTCTCCGGCGCAGGAAGGATACCTTCCACCTTCGCAAACATCTGTGCTGCCTCAAATACAGAAGTCTGTTCTACAGAAACAGCCTCCATCAGGCCGTCATCGTAAAGCTGGGACAGCACGGAGTTCATTCCGTGATAGCGCAGACCGCCCGAGTGGCTGGATGAAGGAATGAAGCCACTGCCCAGCGTGTACATCTTCGACAGAGGGCAGACCATTCCTGTATCGCAGTAATCGTAAGCAAATTTTCCGCGGGTAAGGCTGGGGCAGGATGCCGGCTCAACAGCGATAAAGCGGTAATCTCTCTCACCTCTGAGTTTCTCTCCCATGAATGGTGCGATCAGACCTCCGAGGTTAGATCCGCCGCCGGCACATCCGATGATAATATCAGGAACTACGCCATACTTATCCAGCGCAGCTTTCGTCTCAAGTCCGATAATAGACTGATGCAGCATAACCTGATTCAACACACTTCCCAACACATAGCGATAGCCCTCGCGCTCAGACGCGGACTCCACCGCCTCAGAAATCGCACAGCCAAGACTTCCGCCGGTACCGGGATGCTTCTTCAGTATCTCTCTACCCACCTTTGTAGTCTCGGACGGGGAAGGGGTAACGCTCGCGCCGTAGGTTCTCATCACCTCGCGGCGGAACGGCTTCTGTTCGTAAGAAACCTTAACCATAAACACATTGCAGTCAAGACCGAGATATGCACAGGCCATGGAAAGTGCAGTTCCCCACTGTCCCGCTCCGGTCTCCGTGGTCACGCCCTTAAGCCCCTGCTTCTTCGCGTAATACGCCTGAGCAATGGCAGAGTTCAGCTTATGGCTTCCGCTGGTATTATTCCCCTCAAATTTATAATAGATTTTCGCCGGTGTCTGAAGCTTCTCCTCCAGACAGTACGCGCGCACCAACGGTGCCGGACGGTACATCTTATAAAAGTTTCTGATCTCATCCGGAATCGGAATGTATGCGGTCTGATCGTCCAACTCCTGACGGATCAATTCATCGCAAAATACCGGTCTGAGATCCTCGTAAGTCATCGGTTCAAAGGTCTTCGGATTCAACAGCGGTGCCGGTTTATTTTTCATGTCTGCGCGAAGATTGTACCAGCTCTTCGGCATCTCACTCTCTTCCAAATAAATCTTGTAAGGAATTTCCTTGTTCATCGTTTTTCCCTCCTATAAAATTAAATACTCCTGTCCCCACTCTTTTGCAGGGACAGGAGTGAATATTCTCCTGCGGTGCCACCCGGCTTGGCGTTCATCACGCCCACTTTAGCACATACCAACATATGCTGACCTTCTTAACGGAGCTACACCCTCCGTCTCACCTCCAAAGTCCATTCCCCGGCATACGCATACCGCAATCCCACCGCCTGCGGCTCTCTGAGCTGTTTCTGTTCCGGATACTACCTCTTTTTCATCGGTTCGATGCACTCACTATACCACAGTTTCTTTATCGTGTCAACGTGTTACTGTAAAATAGTTCATCTTATTTCCGTTAACACGTTACCGAAGAAAAGTATCCCTAAAACCGAAGAAACCGCCGTTTCTCTTTTCGAGAACCGACGGTTTCTTCTATTCATCCGAATTACTCAGCTACGATAGCGCCCTGAGGACAAACATCCTCGCAAGCTCCGCAATCTACACAGGTATCTGCGTCTACAACGTACTTGTCATCGCCTTCGCTGATTGCCTCTACGGGGCACTCTGCTGCGCAAGCGCCACAGGAGATACAATCGTCATTGATTACATGTGCCATGATATGATCCTCCTTCTGCGATATGTAACGGTATACAGACCGTCACCGTTATCGACATTGTAATACAGCCCTTAACAAATTTCAAGTAAAATTTTTATGTCTTATCGTATTTCTGCAAATACAATACCAAAAGCATCCAAAAGCGCTTAGTTTCCGGACTTGGTTGCCTCCTCAGTAGCGCCTTCCGTCTCAGCAGGGGGTACGGTGACTGCCTTTTCTACTACCAGATCCATCGCCTTACGCAGCAGAACATCGTTTTTCAGCCTGTCCTTACCGTAATATTCCTCAAATGCCGCTTCATCCTTAAAATATGAAGCATTCGGCTTATAATACTCTTCCAGTATCTTTGCGTAATCCTCGTCGCTCACTGTCATCTTCTCATTCTTCGCAATGGCTCTGCAAACCAACTCCTGCTCCATGCAGGACTGTGCGTAATCCTCCGCATATTTGAGAAACTCATCGTATTTGATACCATAATAAGTCTCAACATACTTTTTCAGTTCCATATTGCGGTACGCAGCCTCATACTCATACTGCTCGATAAAGCTGTCATAATACTCGTCGTAGATGCCTTCATGCTTCTTTATCTCACAATTAGCAATGATCTTATCCCACAGATCGATCATAAAGCCCTGCTCTGCCGCGGACTCTTTCTGCTCCTTGAAAAACTTTACAATATCCTCCCTGAGTGCCTCAACCGTCTTAAATCCCATCTTTTTCGCAAAGTCCTCATCGAACTTAGGGCGGACTTTCTCCGTTCCCAGCTTATAGTTTACAGTAACGGTAAACACAACCGCCTTGCCCGCAAGATTCTCTGCCTTATAGTCCGTCGGGAAGGTCAGATTCAGGTCAACCGTCTCACCGATCTTCACACCGATCAAACCATCCTCAAAGCCATCGATAAAGGAATTCGAGCCAATCTTCAAGTCATAACTTCCGGTACCGCCCTCAAAGGCCTGTCCGTTCAATTTTCCCACATAATCAATACCGACCGTGTCACCCTCGGCAACCACGCCCTCCTTGATCTGTTCGTAACTCTTATTATTGTCCAGAATCTCCTCAATCGCGTCCTCAATTTCCTTATCTGTAAGTTCCGTAGAGGCTTTCTCCGCCTCAATGCCCAGATAAGTTCCTAAAGTCACGTACTCATCAATATTCTCAATCTGAATCAACGGCGGCAATGGCTCATCCACCGCCCCGGTCGTTCCTGCTTCGGTTTCTTTCTTATCATTTCCTTTTCCACAGCCACTCAGCACCAAAAGCAGCACCAGTAAGATCGCCGTGAGTCTCTTCCAATATCCTTTCATCGCATCCTCCCATCTTTCGGCGGATTCCTTCCGCCAAAAAGCAATATCTATATCTTTATATCACATTGCAATAAAAAAAGAAAGCACTTTCACAAAAAATACACATCTAAACTATTAATATTCTATAAATTTTTTTACCTCTATTTTGCAAAAAATGCTTGTCTTTTTCGCAAAATATGCTATAATTTCCTCAAGATTCACCGAAGTAAAAGTAATTCACGTATTTTCAGAGATTTCTCTTAAGTGAAATGTTTTACGAGTTTTACGAGAGGTCTGTGAAAATACGCGAATTTTTTTATGAAAGCAGAATCAAAAATTTTAAACTGGAGGTACCATCATGAACAAGGGTACAGTTAAGTGGTTCAATTCTGAGAAAGGCTACGGATTCATCACCGCAGAGGGCGGCGAGGACGTGTTTGTACACTTCTCCGCAATCAACGGCGAGTGATTCAAGACTCTGGAAGAGAATCAGGCAGTTACCTTCGACATCGTTGAGGGCAACCGAGG
>JAFSBP010000210.1 GCA_017437205.1 Lachnospiraceae bacterium | reverse complement strand
GGTGCAGCAGGTGCGGTAGTGGTCAGATATTTAGTGGCAGCGTACAAAATCTCGCCGTTATACTCCACCTGACACCAATAATCCTGCCAGCCGACACGCTTTAACTGGGTACCCTTCTTTGCTACTGTTACAATCTCGGCGTCATTGTAGGGCTCTCTGCGGATATTTAAGTTGTCCGTAGTGTAAACAGTGTCGTTTCTGGGTTCAAATGTATAGACGAAGCGTTCTTCGGTGGATTCCTCGGTGGGGGCTTCGGTCTGTCCAGCGGTGGGAATAGTCTCCGGCGTTTCTGTCGTCGGCTCTTCTGTAGGTTGAGAAGAAGGCTCATCTGTGGGAGAAGGTGCTTCTGTAGTGGTTTCATTCCCAGTGACCGTTCCAAATGCGTTGGAATTGTTTGTCTCTGCGTTGGTCGAAGGAACATCGGAGTTATTGTTTTTACAGCCGACGGAGAGAAGAAGCAGGGTTACTGCCAGCAGTGTGCAAATTAAACGTTTAAATCTCATGGGTGAATCCTCCTTGGTAGTTTAAAAACTTTATTTTATTATTCGACAGGATAAATGCCGAAAGTATAACCTTGTGCAAGAACGCCATTAACCCACTCAGCAAAAATTTTTGCATTGGTGGAGGAGATTGTGTGGAACATGTAGATTGCACCGGGGTGAAGCTGTTCCAAGCTGACCTTCAATGCCTCGGTTGGGTCGGGCTGATTATTTTCATCATAGTCGTAATAATAGAAGCTGTAGAACACTTGCTTGTAACCTAGCCGGGAAATAGCTTCCAATGATTGCGTGCTGTAGGCTCCGGAGGGGAAGCGGTAAAGCTTCATATCATAACCGTATTTGTTTTTAACTAAATTGTGCATATATATTGTATCGGCAATCTGATCCTCAAGAGGTAGCGTCGGGAGTCCTCCCGGTGGGTGAGCATAAGAATGATTTCCGATGATATGCCCTTCATTAATCATTCGCCATACTAGATCGGGAGCTGTTTCGGCGTATTCGCCGACCAAAAAAAAGACTGCCTTGATATTGTGTTCCTTCAATACATCCAAAATTCCTGCGGTATAGCCGATCTCATAACCCATGTTGAAGGTGAGATAAATTTCCTTTTTAGTAGTATCTTGAATAAAGGTTGCCCACTTACCCCAGTTTCGGATATACCAGGCCATGCCGGCAGGAGCATTATTTGCATCGCGGGGACCGTCCTGATCATATCCAAAATGAAGGATTGTCTTATCCAAAGTTTCAATACTGTCTTCCGGTGGTTGTTGTTCTTTGGTCGGTTCGGTGGTTTCTGTTGCTTCAGTCGTTTCTGTCGGTTCGGTGGTTTCTGTTGCTTCAGTCGTTTCTGTCGGTTCGGTGGTTGCTATCACTTCAGTGTTTTCTATCGTTTCAGTGTTTTCTATCGTTTCAGTGTTTTCTATCGTTTCAGTGGTTTCTACTGCTTCAGTGTTTTCTATCGTTTCAGTGGTTTCTACTGCTTCAGTCATTTCCACTGTCTCAATTGTTTCAGCCGTTTCAGTGGTGTTCTCCGGTTCAGTATTTTCTGTGGTCGGACTGTCAACGGAAACCGCAGTCTGTCCGCAACCCATGCATGATGCTGACATCCCAAATAGCAGGATGATAAACAGCACGTAGTTTAATTTTATCTTCATGTTCTCCCCCCGGTAAATTATATTAATAATCTCCCAAGAAAATAATAGCTTGAAAAAGGGAAACGGTCAAGGGAAAACGTGAGAAAAGTATAAACTATTTCCGGAAAATAATGATTCCAATGACAGCAATTCCCATACCGAGAAGTTTTCGCCACGAAAAATCTGCCTTTTCAGCCCCGAATAATCCGAAGAGCTCAATCAGGTAAGAGACGGCCAACTGAGCCACAACAATCAGCAGTGTGGCACTTGCTGGACCGAGATCCCCCATGCTCTTTACCACAGTCATAGTAATAAAGGCGCCGATGACACCGCCGAGAAGCAGATATTTTGGGGAGACGCTTCCGATGGCAGAAATGCTTTCCCTTCCCGTAAAAAGCCATGCTACGATGCAGACAAGGAAAGCGGTCAATTGCACAAAGCCGGTAGCTACCCAAAGACTTGTCTGTTTTGTGACACCGGTGTTGAATACGCCCTGTATGCTCATCAGTGCGCCAGAAAGCAGTGCGATCATAATTCCAAACATAAATTACCTCCGAATAAATCTTTATGGTTGATATTCATTGAAAATAGTGCTAGTATGTAATATGAAAGAAATATGAGAAAAATATTCACGGGGATAATCGGTTGTTTTGCATAAAATCAGTGCGAATAATCATCGAAAATGCATAAAAATCCTGTATTTCCGAAAAAACACAGTTTATACTTGACTTTTTATGCAAAAGTGATGTATATTTATGAGCAATGAGCGGGCGAAAAACGTTTGACCCGAGGATAGAAAGATCTTGGAGGATTAAGATAATGAAAGAGAAAGTAATTTTGGCGTATTCCGGTGGTCTGGACACTACCGTACTTATCCCTTGGCTGAAGGAGAATTATGATTATGAAGTAATCTGTGTCTGCATTGATGTGGGTCAGGGAAATGAGCTTGACGGTCTGGAGGAGCGTGCACTGTACACCGGCGCATCAAAGCTGTACATTGAACATGTGGTAGATGAATTCTGTGATGAGTATATTCTGCCTTGCATCAAAGCTGATGCAGTGTATGAGAATAAGTATCTGCTGGGTACTGCGATGGCTCGTCCGCTGATCGCAAAGATCCTTGTAGATATCGCGAAGAAGGAAGGCGCTGTAGCAATCTGCCACGGTGCAACCGGTAAGGGAAATGATCAGGTTCGTTTTGAACTGGGTATCAAGGCACTGGCTCCCGAGCTTAAGATTATTGCTCCCTGGAGAATTTGGAATATTAAGTCCCGTGAGGAGGAACTGGAATACTGCGCAGCGCGTAACATTGATCTGCCGTTCAAGGCAAACAACAGCTACAGCCGCGACCGTAATATTTGGCACATTAGCCACGAGGGTCTGGAACTTGAGGATCCCGCAAATGCTCCTCTGTATGATCACATGCTTGTTCTGGGTGTGACTCCTGAGAAGGCTCCCGATGAGGCGGAAGAGATTTCCATCTCCTTCGAGGCAGGAAAGCCGGTTGCACTGAACGGTGAGAAGATGAAGCTGTCTGAGATTATCGAGAAGCTGAACATTCTCGGCGGCAAGCACGGTATCGG
>JAFSBP010000209.1 GCA_017437205.1 Lachnospiraceae bacterium | reverse complement strand
TTCAGTTACATATCACTGATCTGCTGGGACGTTTCACTAATCAGGCTCTCAAAGACACCTGCGAGCGAGTTGGAGGCGATCCCGCCAGAAAGCTCTCCTCAGCAGACCGACTCATCGGTTCGTCCCTGCTCGCGATGGAGCAGGACATCCGCCCCACCTACACCGCTTTAGGTGCAGCCGGTGCGATTTACCGCTATCTTCAGGAAACACAGATGCCTCAGACAACCGAAAATGCATGTAAGGTGCTGGCTGACATTTCCTCTTTGAAAGATGATCATCCTCTCACACAGCTCATACTTGCCATGTATGACCTCTATCTCAAGGGAAGCCGCCCCGCTGAAATGAGAAAGGCCGCACAAATGCTCAAATGTTCTGGGCTCAAAAATGTAATTTAAGGAGACAACTACAATGAATACAAAATCTGTCAGAATCCACGGTAAAAATGATCTTCGACTGGAGGAAATCACGCTCCCTGAAGTTGGTCCCGACGATGTTCAGGTGAAAATCACCTGCGACTCTGTCTGCATGTCCTCCTATAAGGCCGCAATCGAGGGCGAGGACCATAAGCGTGTTCCGAACAATGTTTGGGAAAATCCGACGATTATCGGTCACGAATTCTGCGGTGACATCGTTGCCGTTGGCGAAAACTGGAAACACAAATTCAAAGCCGGTGACAAGTTCGCAATTCAACCCGCCCATTTTTACAAAGGATCCCAGGAAGCCCCCGGATATTCCTACAATTATTGCGGCGGTTCCTCCCAGTATGCAAATATCCCAATCGAGACACTCCTTGCAGACTGTCTCCTCCCCTACAACTCCGATACCTACTTTTACGGATCCCTCGCTGAGCCGATGAGTTGTATAGTAGGTACCTTCCATGCAATGTATCACACAACGGCAGGATCCTACGTTCACGAGATGGGCATTAAAGAAGGTGGAAAAATGGCCCTTTTAGCGTCTGTCGGCCCTATGGGTCTGGGTGCAATCGACTATGCACTGCACTGCGACCGTCGTCCCAGCCTGTTGGTAGTGACCGATATTGACGATGAAAGATTGAAACGTGCTGCCTCTATCTACACTGTAGAGGATGCAAAAGCACAGGGCGTAGAGCTTCACTATGTCAACACCCGCATGGAAAATGCTACAGAATATTTACGCGAGCTCAGCGGCGGCACTGGCTACGATGATGTGATCTGCTTTGCTCCGGTGCGACCCGTTGTAGAACAGGCAGGCGATATCTTAGGTTTTGATGGATGTCTTAATTTCTTCGCAGGCCCCACCGACAGTCAGTTTAAGGTCCCCTTTAACTGGTACAATGTTCACTATCTTTACACCCACGTTGTCGGCACCTCCGGCGGAAACACTGAGGATATGCGCGAGGCTGTTCGCATGATGAATGAGGGCAAATTAAATCCCGCTGCAATGGTCACCCACATCGGTGGTCTGAACTGTGTGGTTGACACGGTTCTCAATCTGCCGAAGATCCCCGGTGGCAAGAAACTGATCTACAACCACATTGATCTTCCGCTGACCGCAATAGCAGACTTTGAGGATCTTGGAAAGACCGATCCCCTGTTTGCGAAGCTCGATGAACTTTGCAAGGCACACAACGGAATGTGGAACGGCGAGGCAGAAAAGTTCTTATTGGAGAACGCAAACAAGCTGTAATAATCGATTTCAATCCCCTGATTTCTCCCGACCGGAGCAATCAGGGGTATTGTATGTCTAATCTGACAATGAAATTGAAGAAAAAATTAAATTCTTCTTTTCATTTTCCAAAGACTGTGCTACAATCCATAGTTGATGATTGAATGATCATAAGGAGGAACAAATGAAATTAGGTATCGTGGGTCTTCCCAATGTAGGAAAAAGTACCCTCTTCAACTCTTTGACGAAAGCCGGCGCTGAGTCCGCCAACTACCCGTTCTGTACCATTGACCCGAATGTGGGCGTGGTTGCTGTTCCGGATTTTCGTTTGAAATTATTAACTGACATGTATCACTCCCGCAAGACCACACCTGCGGTGATCGAGTTCGTGGATATCGCCGGTCTGGTAAAGGGCGCTTCCAAAGGCGAGGGTCTCGGAAACCAGTTTCTGGCAAACATTCGTGAGGTAGACGCAATTGTTCACGTAGTCCGCTGCTTCGAGGATAGCAATATTATTCATGTGGACGGCAGCGTAAGCCCCGTGCGTGATATTGAGACGATCAACCTTGAGCTGATCTTCTCCGACCTGGAAATCCTTGAGCGACGTATCGCAAAGTCTTCCAGAGCCGCAAACAATGATAAGTCCATCGCCCATGAAGTGATGATCTTAAAAGAGCTTCAGGCACATTTGGAAAACGGCGAGCTGGCAAAGAGCTACACTCCCGCCGATCCCGATGACCTTCCCTTTATCCAGTCACTGAATCTTCTGACAGCAAAGCCGGTGATCTTCGCCGCAAATGTTTCCGAAGATGACTTGGCCGATGATGGTGCATCCAACGAATTTGTATCTGCGGTTCGCGAGTTTGCTTCCGCAAATGACAGTGAGGTGTTCGTCATCTGTGCACAGATCGAGCAGGAAATCGCAGAGCTTGACGATGAGGAAAAAATGATGTTCCTTGATGATTTAGGAATCAGCGAATCCGGTCTGGACAAGCTGATCGCAGCAAGCTACCGTCTCCTGGGCCTGATCAGCTATCTGACCGCCGGCGAGACCGAAACCCGCGCTTGGACCATCAAAAAGGGAACTAAGGCTCCTCAGGCTGCCGGAAAAATCCATTCCGATTTTGAGCGCGGTTTCATCCGTGCCGAAGTGGTAAATTATCAGGATCTTCTTGATGCCGGTTCTTACGCTGCAGCGAAGGAAAAAGGTCTTGTGGGACTTGAAGGAAAAGAGTATGTTGTAAAAGACGGCGACGTGATCCTGTTTAGATTCAACGTGTGAAAGCAATGAGCCGTGCAGAAAATCGGACGATTGTGTGCGCAAGCTTGCTTGCAAGCACAGCAAGCGGACGTATTTTCTATAGGGCGAATGCCCATCATGAGCATGCAGCGTAGCGGAATGTGAATAGGCACGGCAAACTATATTATTTAACAATACGAGGTAAAGACTATGAGCAACGAGAAAGAACTTATAAGCAACTGCACCGGAAACTGCGAAGGTTGCAGCGCATGCGATGACAAAATGACAGTTACCCTCCAGCTGGATGACGGTTCCACCTGCGAGTGTGCTATTCTGACCATCCTTGAG
>JAFSBP010000208.1 GCA_017437205.1 Lachnospiraceae bacterium | reverse complement strand
CTTGCCACCTGCCAAATGTTGGTCGGTGAAAGCTTTCCTGTCTCTACCGCGCAACAGAAATCATTGATTAGAAAATGGTGGGTGCCGTTATGACCATTTTTCAGCCCTCCGTATTCTTTCGGCAGACGCTCGGTGGGCTGAACTGGTGCGCACTCAAGAAATCCCGCTCCGTCAGCAATTTTCTGGATCGTGCCTGCGTAATCGGTATACAACTCGTCAGTGATGCTTTTCGGCTGAATTTCTCTTGTCACATCCTCCATAATTACACCGTACGGATTTTTCTTTTCCGGATCCCAATGTGCCAGATGATGATGGGCAACGGAAAATTCATAACCGCCGTCAGTTCCGTAATACTGGGAAATATAGGTTTCCGGTGCTCTCCAGCCTACACATCTGTTTTCGCTTATTCTTGCGATTCCTCCGTTGGAAAGTTCCAGCAGCATGACCTCATTGGAGAAAGGATTATTGTAAATATTCTGTCCTTCCGTCCCGTAGATATCTGTCCTCGGACTTTCCTTATATCCAAGGGCAATCACTCTCTTTGCATAAACACCCGGCATGGTGCTTAACACCATGGAAGTGGAGTGGGTGGGGTAATAGAACGGAGGAATACCAGCAAACTTTTTCCAGTCGTCTCCTCCCGAACTTCTGAAGCTGTTTTCCATATTGCGGATGTCATGATTATAGTGCGCCTCCGCATAGGTAAACTTTCCAAATGTGCCCTTTGCAAATTCTCTTCTGCAGAATACGGCCGGCGCACGGTAATATCCGGTCTCCCCCATGGAATAGGTCAGTCTGGTCTCACGAACCAGCTTTTCGATCTCCACAATCTCATCCACACTGATGGAGCAGGGAACTGCGCTGTACACATGCTTTCCTGCCTTTAACGACTGAATGACCATCTGTCCGTGCTTGAATCGCTGTGTAAAAACAGCGATCGAATTGATTTCCTTCGATTCAAGCGCTTCTTCAAAGCTATCAATAATGCCCACCTCGAATCGGTTCGCATACTCTTCAGCACGTTCCCGTCTCGCGTCACACACATACACTTTCTCTACCGCCGGGTGCGCCTTAAACAGCGGTACAAAGTTCTGGCTGAATCTACCACATCCAATGACTGCAATTCTTATTTTGTCGTTCATTTCGCTTCCTCTTCCTTTCTCTTAATCACCCAGCTCACCTCACGCTCTCCGGTCAGGAACTGATCGGTATCCAGCTTCCAGTCCTCGCCCTCTCTGAACTTTCTCATAAACTTCTTTCCGAGAACGCCCTTCTCCTCCAGATGGATGTAGCATGCTCTGTCGCAGGCGCGTCCGCAGATGGAACTGCGGTAGAAGTGCTTTGCGGGCGGATAGAAATAGATACTGTTCAAGATCTCTTTCGCCTTCTCGTCATCAAACTGAGCTGTTCCGTTAATGATATCCATTCTGTCCTCAAAGTTAGCGAACGCCTCCGGGGGCATGAACGGATTCTTGGTGCCGTTGGCACCATTGTAATAAACAGCGCATCTCCAGTTGTTTACCTCACCCCCATCAGAGATCGCTCTTCCGGGGCAGGCCTTGATACACTCACCGCAGTGATCACACAGCTTTTCCTCCTCTGCCACCAGCGGGGT
>JAFSBP010000207.1 GCA_017437205.1 Lachnospiraceae bacterium | reverse complement strand
GATGTGATTACAGAATTCAAAAAAATTTTTCTGTAATAGGACGTAAGGTCCATCACATAAGGCTGATGGAAAGAAGGTGACGCCATGGCAACCATGCGTGATATCAAGCGCCGTAAGGCTAGTATCCAGAGCACACAGCAGATCACTAATGCAATGAAACTGGTATCTACCGTGAAACTGCAGAAGTCTCGCGCGAAAGCAGAGCGGACGAGGCCTTATACGGACATGATGTATGCCACTGTGAATCATATCCTTTCCTGTACGGAACAGGTCGATCATCCATACCTGACGGCGGGGACTTCCGATAAGAAGGGAATCATCGTCATCAGTTCCAACCGAGGACTGGCAGGAGGATACAACTCCAATGTAGCCCGACTGATCACCGGCAGCGGTATCGCGCCCGAGCAAGTTTTGCTCTATGCGGTGGGACGAAAGGGAAGAGATGTTCTTTGCCACAAGGGTTATACGGTGGCGGAGGATTATTCTGACCGGATGGAGAGTCCTGAGTACTCGGATGCGTTAGAAATCGGACGGAAGGTGCTGTCCGATTACATGGATCAAAAGATCGGCGAGATTTATCTGGTATACACATCATTTAAAAATACGGTGAGCCACGAGCCGAAGATGGTCAAACTTCTTCCCGTGGAGACCGATCAATTTGAGGCAAATACCTCAGAGGAGGGCGATGCTCTTCTCATGAGCTATGAGCCCGGCGAGGGAGAGGTGCTTGATGCACTGATTCCCCTCTATATGAACAGCCTGATCTACGGCGCTTTGGTGGAGTCAACCGCCAGCGAGAACGGTGCCCGGATGCAGGCGATGGATTCTGCGACCAGCAATGCACAGGAAATGCTTGAGCATTTGTCGCTTGAGTATAACCGTGCCCGTCAGGCATCGATCACACAGGAGATCACCGAGATTATTGCAGGCGCAAATGCCATCGGTTGAGACTAAGAGAAAAAGGAGTGAGTAAGCAGATGGCAGAGACAAATACCGGCAAGATCACACAGATCATCGGTGCCGTGCTGGATATCAAGTTCAGCGAAGGAAAGCTTCCGGACATCAACGACGCTGTTGTGATTACAAGGAAGAATGGAGAAAAACTGACGGTAGAAGTGTCCCAGCATCTGGGTGATGATACGGTCAGATGTATTGCAATGGGTTCCACCGACGGACTGGTTCGTGGGATGGAAGCAATTTCCACCGGAGCACCCATTACCGTACCGGTCGGAGAGATCACCCTGGGCAGACTCTTCAACGTATTGGGTGAGCCCATTGATAATCAGCCCGCACCTGCGGCGACAGAGTATCTTCCGATCCATCGGAAGGCACCTGCATTCGCGGATCAGGCGACCACCACTGAGATTTTGGAGACCGGAATCAAGGTTGTTGACCTTCTTTGCCCCTATCAGAAGGGTGGAAAGATCGGTCTGTTCGGTGGCGCCGGTGTAGGCAAGACTGTCTTGATTCAGGAGCTGATTCGAAATATTGCCACTGAGCACGGCGGATATTCCGTATTTACCGGTGTAGGCGAGCGTACCCGCGAGGGAAATGACCTGTACCACGAAATGCAAGAATCCGGCGTTATCAATAAGACCACCATGGTCTTCGGACAGATGAATGAGCCGCCGGGAGCGAGAATGAGAGTAGGTCTGACCGGTCTGACGATGGCGGAGTATTTCCGCGATCAGGGTGGTAAGGATGTGCTGCTCTTCATCGACAATATTTTCCGTTTCACCCAGGCTGGTTCCGAGGTGTCCGCGCTTCTGGGACGTATGCCTTCCGCGGTAGGTTATCAG
>JAFSBP010000206.1 GCA_017437205.1 Lachnospiraceae bacterium | reverse complement strand
TGTCCGCTTTTTTTCGATGAAAGTCCCGGACAGTGAATGCCGGCGGCGATTGCGTGAATGCGAAGCATAGAGCAATCGACTTTCATCGATGTACATTGTGAAATCTCTGGGGAAGGAGGTTGTCTGATGGAGAAAGAAGCGAAGACGAATACATCGAACTATGATCTGCAGGTGGATATCGGGAGAAGGATTTTTTTGGAATACGACAGTGAGAGTCTGGTTTGCAAATGGGGACTTACCGCAGATGAGATGTGGATTTATCTGACTTATCTGAATGTGCCTTGTCGCATTCATCGGGAGGATGGGCGGATTGAGGAGTTGATTGACGGCAGTTGGAATGAGTGTCGTTCGTTTTCCACGGTGATGACGATCTACGATATGTTGTGCTACCATAAAGGGACGGTGCCTCCTGTTTTATGCGGACGCTGGTGTCCGGTGGGTGAGTTCGTGGTGACGGGAGTACAAAATACGGTGCCGTTTACGCGGAAATATGCCACACTGTTTCAGAAACAGAAAGAAAAATTAAGGGGAGCCTGTCTAAGGCTGGGCGGTGAATTGCAACCGCCGATGGCGGGAGCGGATATCACCTGTAAATTTCAGGTAACGCAGTTCTTCTCATTGCTGTTGCAGTTTTGGGAGGGGGATGAGGAGTTTGCACCGCAGCTCATGCTGTTGTGGGATCGGAACACGACTTGCTTTATGCATTTTGAGACAACATTTTATCTCCAGGGGGATTTACTGGAGCGAATCAGCGCACAGTTGGAGAACAGACGCTGTTTGCTGGTCGGGATAAATGCAAAATACATACACTTAAATCCGGCGATCCATTCGCTGAAATTCAGCGTGCCGGAGACGCTTCGCTCTTCGGTGGAGATTGCAGAGTACACCATCAATCATGTGTATGAGCAGATATTGATGGACATTTTTCGAAGGAAGCCTGACATGGTCGGGATATCCTGCTATATCTGGAACATGTCGGTGGTGAAGCGCCTCTGCAAGGATTTGGCCAAGGTGCTGCCGGGAGTGCCCATATGGCTCGGTGGTCCGGAGGCGGCACATGCGGGAGATGAATTATTTGATGAACTTCCGATCACAGGCGTGATGCTCGGTGAGGGAGAAGTGGTGTTTCCGAAACTACTTGCCGCGTGGACAGATGAGACAGACCTTGAGACTGTTCCCGGACTTCGATTTCGGAGCACGATGAGAGGCGTTTCGCCCGAATGCGAGCTGTCCGCTGGAGATGCATTGCCCGCCGAAAGGGTGATTACCACTGCTGATCCGCCACTTGCGGATATGGACGAATTACCTTTCCTTTATGATAAGGAAATTGACTTTGACCATCGTATTATCTATTATGAGAGCAGTCGCGGCTGTCCATATCGTTGCAGCTATTGTCTGTCGGCGATTGAGAAGGTCATGCGCTATCGAAGTCTTGATTTGGTGCTGTCGGAGCTTCAGTGGTTTTTAGACCGGCGGGTGCCGCAGGTGAAGTTTCTGGACCGCACCTTCAACAGTAACCGTGACCGGACGCTGGCTATCTGGCGATACATTCTGGAACATGATAATGGCGTAACCAATTTTCACTTTGAGGTGACGGCGGATCTGATGAGTCAGACAGAGATTGAACTACTGAAAAATATGCGTCCCGGACTTGTTCAGTTGGAGATTGGTGTTCAGACGACGAACCCGATGACCCTTGAGGCCATAAACCGGAGGGCGGATATGGACAGGCTGAAGCAGGTGACAGAGGCCATTAGGCAGGGCGAAAATGTGCATCAGCATCTGGATCTGATTGCGGGACTTCCGTTTGAAGATATCGACAGCTTTGCGAACTCCTTCAATGCAGTGTATCGCATGCAGCCCTCACAATTGCAGCTGGGATTTCTGAAGGTGTTGAAGGGTTCGCCTATCGCCTCGCAGATTCAGGCGTTCAATCTGGTGTATCGCGATGAGCCGCCCTACGAAGTTCTTCATACTGCCTGGCTTACCTATGAGGATATTGTGCGCTTAAAGGGCATCGAGGAGATGGTAGAAACCTACTACAACAGCCATCAGTTTGAACTGACGGTGCAGGCCCTGGTGCGGAACTTTGATTCGCCTTTCGCATTTTACGATGCGTTGGCGGTGTTTGCAAAAAAAGAGAATCCGGAAGGGAGATCATTGTCAAGAATGGCTCTTTTCGAGCAAATGCAACGGTTTATTTATGAATTTTTTGGAAAATGCAAGGAAGTCTTTGACACTTTGCTCACAATGGATTATTATTTGAGAGATAATGCGAGAAACCGTCCGCTTTTTGCTGTGGGAAGAGAACTTCCTAAGTCGATGTGTGGCAGGGATCAGCACGTGGAGGAGATATCCTTCGACTTGGAGCGGTTCTTGCGTGACGGAACTGTTTTTGACCAAGTAGAGCGGTGGAGCTTTGATTATTCGGAGCGAAGCGCAATTTCCGGGAATGCCCGGCTGAGAAAGGAGAATATACCGATATGATGAATTTAAAGAATAAGAAAGCGAAGAGATGGATTGCGACAGTGATCGCGATCATTCTCGTACTGGCGATGATCGTACCCTCGGTGCTGGCAGCATTGATGTAAGGGGATGATACGCAGCGCAGGATTTGGTCCATTCGACCCTGGTATTATCAAATTATTACATTTATGTTAAGCTTTCACAGATTGCTTGCAAATTTGTCTGTATACTGGTAAAATAGCAGTCAGACAGATGTATCTGTGAATGAGGAGATTTTTAAGGATGAGCATAAGACAAGGATTTTTGAAGACAATTGGATATATGACAGCAGTCTTGCTTTGCCTGATTTTTGGATTGAGTACAGTAGCGTTGAAAGCAGAAGCTTCCGAAGTTGGAACTGTGCCTGCAACGGAAGCCACCGAAGCGACAGAGGAAAACACGAAGGAATCTGAAAGCTACGAGTTTTCTGAGGAAGATATGCAACTGATTCCTAACGGCGTGTATATTAATGATGAGCACGTCGGAGGAATGACCATCGGTGAAGCGCTGGTGAAGCTGATGGAGAAGGAGGCAGAGATTAGTCTTTCTGTGTTTACGATCACCTATGGTGAGCAGGTGGTGGAGGTTCCGTTTACTGAACTGGGACTGAAGTTTCAGGATACCACAGAGGTACTCTATGACGTGGCAACATTGGGACAGACCGGTACCTTGATCAGCCGCTATAAGGAATTGAAGGATTTGGAGAATGAGCAGGTGAAGTGCACCTGGTCCTATTCCTTTGATCAGGCATTGCTGGAAGAGAAGGCAGCGGCCTTTGCCGAGCTGGTAGATGTTGAGCCGGTGGATGCGACCATTGACAGACAGAATGACGAGTGGTTCAGAGAGCCCCACGTTGACGGCCTTAAGATGGATGCTGATGCGACACTGGAGCTCGTGAGAACTGCAGTGAAGGACTGGAACGGCCAGTCGGTGACAGTAGAAGCTGTGGTGAATGTAGAGAGTCCTAAGTATACCACCGAACTTTTGGACACCATTACCGAGATTATCGGAAATTATGGTACCGGTATGGGCGGTGATGTTGAGCAGGGGCGTGGAAAGAACGTAGTGCGCGGTGCGGAACTGATTCATGGAACTATTTTGCTTCCCGGAGAGAGTTTTTCCGCACATGAGAAGCTGGCGCCGTTTAATGCAGAGAACGGATATGACAAAGCCGGTGAATTTATAAATGGTGCAGTGGTGGACAACTGGGGCGGCGGAGTTTGTCAGCTGACGACTACCCTGTACAATGCAGTTTTACAGGCGGAGCTGCAGGTGGATCGCCGTTATAATCACTCACTGGTGATTACTTATGCGCCTCATGGATTTGATTCCACCGTAAATGATGACGGAAGTAAAGATTTGGTGTTTACTAATCCTTATGATTTTCCGATTTATATTGAGGCGAAGGCGTGGAGTGAGACTGAGGATCTCGGATTGGTTTACATGGCAGTTTGGGGAACTCTGACGGATGAAATCAGAGAGCGCGAGGTAGAATTATATTACAAGGAAATCGAGCGTGTGGATCCTACACCAAAGTATACGATTGATACAGACCTTGAACCGGGTGAGGAGGTTGTGATAAAGCCCTCTTATCCGAAACTGGTGATTGAGGCATATAAGAAAGTTACTGTGAACGGCGAGGTAATCTCAGATGAGTTGCTGTATACAGACCGGTATAATCGCGTCGACGGAGCGATAAGGCATAATCCAATCGAGGAGACTACCGGAGAATCTGAGGAGAGCAGCGATGTGACAGGAGACACTGACGGAACAGATGGCACCACTGAGGGGACGGAAGCGACCGAAGGTACGTCGGAAGGGACCGAAGCGACCGAGGGAACCACAGAAGGAACCTAAGCAACAGAAGGAACAGCCGGAGAAACTGAAGCGACCGTGGGAACTACCGAGGGAACCGACTCGACAGAAGGTATGCCGGAAGCCACCGAGGGGACTGAAGAAACAAAAATGACCGAGGCGACTACAGAAGGAGCCACGGTCACTGAGGAAATCGCGGAAAGCACCGAGATAACTGAGGAGATCACGGAAGGAACTGATGTGACACAGAATACAGAATCTGCGAACAGTGAAAGCGGAAGTATGGATGCGGATGAAAACACTTTATCTGCAGCAAGTGAGAATGAGTGAGAGAGTACAGGGGAGACTCTCGGTCAGAGTGGAAATGGCGAAAGTGAGGTTTTTAAATGAAAATGTTGAAGAGAAGATTGGTACAGGTAGTCATGGCTATATTCCTGTCATTTGGAGTGGCTTTGGCGTGGGGAAAGCCTGCAATTGCTTCAAATGATGAACTGTGGGCCGAGGTTGAGGCCTACGCGGATTTGTACCGAATTGGTGCGGATCATGTGATGGCTGAGGGCGTGAGTATCGGCGGCATGCAGATTGGCGGAATGACGCTGAGACAGACCGTGGATGCGCTTAGAAGTCGTCAGGAATCGATGAAAGCGACCGAGGTTGTTTTGGTATTTGAAGGGAAAAGTGTGACCTATACCATGGAAGAGTTCGGTCTTGGGTTTGATGTGTCCGGAGTGGAGATCGTGAAGGCCGCCACACTGGGAAAGAGCGGAACGCTGTTGGAGCGGTATAAGGCGAACGCAGATATTGAAAACGGTGGGTATGATATTCTGTCGGAGAAGTCTGCTCATACCGGCACAATTTCAGCAATGGTCAGTAAGTTTGCGAGACAGATGGATGTTCCGGCGGTTGAAGCGACAATCACAAGAAAGAGCGCTGGTCCGATCATCAAAAACGGCGGATCGTCGATCGGCCCAGAAATGGTTGGACCGATTTTGAGAGAGCAGGGTGAATTCATTGTAACGCATGAAGCACCCGGTATTGCAGTGAACCAAAGCAGGCTATTGGAGCAGATATCTGAGGCGATTGAGAATTGGGATGGTGAAACGACAATTACGCTAAATGCGGAGTCAGTCATTTTAGAGCCCAAATACACCTATGAGGCATTGTCTTCTATTTCTGATCCTCTGGGATACTATGAGACGATCTGCGGTATACTGGATTCTGACCGTGGAAGAAATGTAATCGCTGGGGCGGAGAAGTTGGATGGCTTGGTGGTTCTTCCGGGAGAGAGCGTTTCCGTGGTAGACATTTTGGCACCGTTCACCGAGGAAAACGGATACTATCCGGGTGTGCAGTTCAAGGAAGGCGAGTATGATATTGCGCTGGGGGGGGGCGTGTGCAACCTTTCTACGACACTTTACAACGCACTCCTGTATGCAGAGCTTGACATTGATAAGAGATGGAATCATTCGATGACGGTCACCTATGTGCCGTATGGCTTCGATTCGACGATCAACGATGACGGATCCCGCGATCTCGTATTTACAAATAATTATGACACGCCGATCTATATTGAGACATACACTCACGATACACCGAATTGGATTGATGACTGGGTGTACTTCAATATCTACGGAAAAGAAACCCGTGATATGAGCAAACGTGAGTTGAAGTTTTACAATAATGTACT
>JAFSBP010000205.1 GCA_017437205.1 Lachnospiraceae bacterium | reverse complement strand
GCCGGAATGATGTCGGCCATCTCTGCGGCGGAGAGTGGCTGCAGAGTCACGCTGCTGGAACAAAATGAAAAGCTTGGCAAGAAGCTGTTTATTACCGGAAAAGGCCGTTGCAATGTGACAAATGCAGGTGATGCAGAAGACTTTTTCGGTCACATGATCACCAACGGGCGGTTTATGTACAGTTCCTTTTACCGCTTTGACAATGTCCAGGTAATGGAGATGTTAACAAAGGCAGGTCTGAGGCTGAAAACCGAGCGTGGAAACCGTGTGTTTCCCGAGTCGGATAAGTCATCGGATGTGATTCGAACCTTTACGCGGCTCTTGGAGCGGTATGGTGTGGAGGTTAAGCTTCGTACCGGAGTGAAGTCATTGCTGATTATGGATGGACAGTGTGAAGGTGTTGTACTAAAATCAGGAAGTTCTCTGAAGGCTGACGGCGTAATTTTGGCGACCGGAGGATTGTCCTATCCGTCAACCGGTTCTACGGGTGATGGTCATCGCATGGCGGTAGATTCAGGACATAAATTGAAAGAATCAGTCCCTGCGTTGGTGCCTTTGGAGGTAAAGGAAGCAGAAATCGGCGAGCTGCAGGGACTCTCCCTTAAAAATGTAAGTGTAACCGTCGGCGGCGGGAAAAAGCCGTTATACACCGATTTCGGTGAGATGCTGTTCACCCATTTCGGCGTGAGCGGACCTTGTATTTTGAGCGGCAGCAGTAAAATCACGCGAAAACTTCTCACGGAGGAATTGCCTCTGTCCATAGACCTGAAGCCGGCACTGACGCCGGAGCAGTTAGATGAGCGCATCCGCAGGGATTTTGAGGAGACGCCGAACAGGCAGTTTAAGAACAGTTTAGACAGACTTCTCCCCGGAAAACTGATTCCGGTGATTGTTTTGCGCAGCGGGATTGACCCGGATAAGCTGGTTAACAAGGTGACACGCGAGGAGCGCCAAAAATTAGTTTGGGTACTGAAGCATCTGCAGTGGACGCTCACCGGAACCAGAGGATTTACCGAGGCAATCATTACCCAGGGGGGCGTGGCAGTGAGTGAGATCAATCCGTCCACAATGGAGAGCAAAAAGATAAAACATTTGTATATGGCCGGTGAACTGTTGGATTTGGACGCAGTGACCGGAGGATATAATTTACAGATCGCATGGTCCACAGGCTATGCGGCGGGAAAAGGAGCTAGCGAAGATGAAAGTTGCGATTGACGGACCTGCAGGTGCAGGAAAAAGTACACTGGCGAAGGCAGTGGCGAAAAAACTAGGATTTGTTTATATCGATACCGGTGCGATGTACCGTGCCATCGGTCTTTATATGCTGGACAGAAAGGTAGAACTTTCGGATGAGACTGCGCTGAAAGCCGCCCTTGACGATGTGAAACTGGACATTGCATATGAGAACGACGCACAGCAGGTGTATCTGAACGGAGAGAATGTGACCGGACGTATCCGCACCGAGGCGGCAGGCGATATGGCATCGAAGGTGTCCACCTTGCTTCCCGTGCGTGAGAAACTGGTGATGCTTCAGCAGGAGATGGCAGAGCGTATTGACGTGGTGATGGACGGACGTGATATCGGAACCGTGGTTCTGCCTAACGCAGAGCTAAAGGTTTATTTTACTGCCGGTTCCCGTGTTCGAGCAGAGAGACGTTTCAAAGAGCTTTCCGAGAAAGGAATCACCGGAATCACCGTCGAGGAGATTGAAGAGGAAATCATTGCGAGGGATTATCGTGATATGCACCGTGAGCATTCACCCCTTAAGCAGGCTGAGGATGCGATCTTGGTGGACAGCTCTGATCTGACGATTGAGGAAGGTGTGGAGCGTGTGATCGCCCTGATCAATGAGAGAAGATAAAAGGGATCACAGTGAACGGATAAATTAAAATATAGGGGAGGCTGAATGTGATGAAAGTGACTGTGGCAAAGACGGCGGGATTCTGCTTTGGCGTGAAGCGTGCAGTTGATACCGTTTATGAGCAGTTAAAGGACAATCCGGACACTCCGATCTATACCTGGGGACCGATCATACATAACGAGGAGGTTCTGGGCGATCTGGAGAAAAAAGGAGTAAAGACAATTGACTCCCTTGACTCCCTTGACGGGATAGGTCAGTTGGAGAAGGGCATCATCATCGTGCGGGCACACGGCGTCAGCAGAGAGGTGTTTGAGCAACTTAAGCAGTCGGGGATGTGTGTGATCGATGCGACTTGTCCGTTTGTGAAGAAGATTCACCGCATTGTCGAGCAGAAGTCCGGTGAGAACAATCAGATCATTGTGGTCGGCAGCGGGGCTCATCCGGAGGTTCAGG
>JAFSBP010000204.1 GCA_017437205.1 Lachnospiraceae bacterium | reverse complement strand
CATGTTGTCACTGAAGAACCTGTTTACGAAGAAGGGGCGCACCACGCTGACGGCATTTGCAGGCTCTATCGGAATCATCGGTATCGCTTTGATTCTGGCGATTTCACAGGGAATGACTACCTATATAAATATTGTTCAGGAGAATACGTTGTCGGCATACCCTCTGACCATTGAGAAGACCACAGTGGAACTGAGTTCACTGATGGAATCTTTCATGAATATCAGTACGGAGGATAATTCTCACGAGAATGACGCGATTTATCAGAAAGTGGCTTTGTACGATATTATCAACGCATTGAACAGTATCGAGGAATCCGAGAACGATCTGAAATCTTTTCGGGAATTTCTGATTAATCAGATTGCAGATGAAACGACCGGACTTTCACAGGCGGTCAACGGAGTACAGTATTCCTACAATTTTGATCTTTTGATCTACACGGAAAACGTGGACGGTGAGATTATCCGCTCCGACACACGGATGCTTCTTCAGTCCCTGATGGCGGAATATATGGGGACGGATGTGCCTTCCTCGATGATGCAGTCGCCGATGGCATCTATGTCACCCATGGCTTCCATGGGTGGAATGTCCTCAGGACTTTGGCAGGAACTCCTTCCCGGCACGGACGGTGCGCCGGTGAATGACCTGATCTATGACCAGTATGATCTGGTGTATGGATCATGGCCGAACAGCTACGATGAAATTGTGCTGGCGGTGGATAAAAATAATGAGCTTGACGATGTGACGCTCTATGCGCTTGGCCTTCTACCGGAGGAGGATATGGGGGCGTTGATTGACGCGGCCATGAACGGTACGATTCTGGAAAAGCAGGAGCTGAAATGGTCCTATGAGGATATTTGTGCGATGGAGTTTCGCACGATCCTGAACGCAGACTGCTATGCTTACGACGAGTTGACCGGTCTTTATCATGATCTCAGGGAGACAGATGCGGGAGTTAAGTATTTGTATGATAACGCTCTGTCGCTCAAAGTGACGGGAATTATCCGCCCCAATGAAAAAAGTGATACGCAGATGCTCTCCGGTGATATCTGCTACACTTATGAGCTTACAGAGTACATGATCGAAAAGTCTGAGAACGCGGACGTGATCAAAGCACAGCTTGCAGATCCGGAGAAGGATATCCTCACCGGACTTCCCTTTAAGACAACCACGGGAAGCCTGACGAGTGGACAGAAGAAGGAAGCACTCCAGTCGTATCTGAGTGGACTGGATCAGGCGGGTAAGGCTGCAGCTTATATCAGCATCAATTGCATTCCCTCCGAGGAATTTGTGCAGGAGCAGATCGAAAAAACGCTGTCAGGAATGACGCGTGAGGATATGGAGAAAGCGATTGTGCAGGCTCTCAGCACCCAGATGAATATGGGGGAGGATCAGATCAGTGATTATCTCTCTAAGATGAAGGATGAGGAACTGACAGAAATCTTCACCGAGATGATGAGAGAACAGGTGAAGATGCAGTATGCGGCGAAGGTTGCCGCTCAGATGCGCCAGATGAGCGCTGAGCAGCTGGTTGCTGCGCTGGAGATGGCGATGCCCACCTACACCGACGATCAGTGGTCCCTCTACTATGACGAGATTATGACTTTTTCTGAGTCCACCTACGAGGCGAATCTGCAGCAGATGGGCTATGTGGAGCTGGAGTCTCCCGACATGATCAATATTTACGCGTCCTCCTTTGAGAACAAGGATATTATTACTGCGGCGATTGCAGATTACAATCGCGATGTGGAGGAATTGCAGAAGATCAAATATACCGATTATATTGGTATCATGATGTCCTCCATCACCACGATCATCAATGCGATTACCTATGTACTCATTGCGTTTGTGGCGATCTCTCTGGTGGTTTCCTCCATCATGATCGGTGTAATCACGCTGATCTCTGTTCAGGAGCGTACGAAGGAGATCGGTATCTTAAGAGCGATCGGAGCGTCGAAGAAGGATGTATCCGGTATGTTTAACGCAGAGACAATGATTATCGGTTTTGCATCCGGACTGCTGGGTGTAGTAGTAACGTACCTGTTGTGTATTCCGATCAATGCGATACTTCACGCGGTCACCGGAATTGCTAATCTAAACGCTATTTTGCCTGTGAACGCAGCAATTATTCTGGTTGCCATCAGTGTGGGACTGACGTTGATCTCCGGAATCATCCCGTCCAGAAGCGCAGCAAAGAAGGATCCGGTGGTGGCTCTGCGGACCGAGTAAACACAGCCAATTAATAGAAAAAATGATAAAATCCCGGTGCGACGATAACTTCGTATCGGGATTTTAAAATAAATAGATTGGCATTCGCACGCATTTCTGCTATACTGTGGTTGAAATTTGGGAAAACAGAGGATTTACCATGAAGAAGAATGACTGTACATATTTTAAAAATACTGACTGTAAATACTTTCCCTGCCACAAAACTTCCCCGGAGGCGGATTTTAACTGTCTGTTCTGTTATTGCCCGCTGTACACATTGGGAGATCGGTGCGGAGGAAAGTTTGTGTATCTGGAAGACGGAACGAAGGATTGCTCAGCCTGCATGATTCCGCACAGTGCGGGAGGATACGATTATGTGATTGGAAAATATAATGATGTTGCTGCGTTGGCGAAGAAAAGAGAGTGTGACAAATGAAGAATTCGGAAACTGTATTGACCTCCGAATCCATCGGAAAAGGTCTTGCACGCCTTTTTCTTCCAGTTTGGTTTGGCCTTTTATTTCAGCAGTTATACAATGCGGTGGACACTCTGGTTGTCGGGCAGTTTGTGGGGACGAACGCAGTGGCTACGGTGGGCAATGTGGCCTTTGTGGTGCAGCTCATTATCGGTTTCTGCGTCGGTATTGCGGGCGGTGCAGGTGTGATTATTTCCCAACATTTCGGCGCGGGGAAGATGGAGCAGGTAAAGACCGATATCCGTTGCAGTCTGGTGATTGCTGTGGCAGGAGGCTTTATTTTTTCTATAGGCAGCGTGGCTCTGACAGAGAATATCGTCGATTGGATGAATACGCCGGAAGATATAGTCTCAGATTCCGTCACTTACCTGCAGGTGTATTTCTGTGCGATGATTCCTGTGCTGATTTACAATTTTGGTACGGCGATTCTCTGTGCGATGGGAGATTCAAAGCGGCCGCTCTATGTGCTTGTGGTGGCATCGATTGTGAATATCATACTGGATCTGGTGTTTGTCATTGTGTTTGACTGGGGTGTTTTCGGCGTGGCATTGGCGACGGACATTGCCCAGATAGTCAGTGCGGTGCTCATGATGTTTTTGTTGGTCAGAGCGGTGCCGGGCGCGATGAAGGGTGGGGTGAATCATCCGGAAGTTTACCGGCAGATCTTTCGCATCGGAGTGCCGAATGCAGTCCAAAGTGTAATGTATTCCTTTTCTAATTTGCTGGTTCAGGTTGCGGTGAACGGCTTCGGTACAGCTGTGGTGGCTGCATGGGCTATCTATGGAAAGGTAGATTGTCTTCACTGGATGACGACCAGCGCGATGGGTACGGCGATGACCTCCTATGCCGGACAGAATTTCGGTGCAGGCAAATATGACCGCGTGAAAAAAGGGGCGTGGCGAGGTTGTCTGTACCTGGGAATTGCAGTTGCAGTGATTGTCGGTATTCTGTATGTGGGAGCTTATCCGCTGTTTGACTTTTTCTCAAACGATGCCGAGGTAATCGTGCTCGGCGTGGAGATGATGTTTTTCCTCATTCCTGCGTACCTGTTGTATTTTCCGACTGAGGTTCTGTCAGGTGCACTTCGTGGTTGTGGTGACGTGAAGATTCCGACAATTATATCCATTCTCGGCACCTGTCTGCTGAGAAGCGTGTGGGTGTGGGTGATTGTTCCGATGTTTCCTACGATGGAGACCGTGATGATGTGTTACGTGGTGTCATGGGCATTGGTTTCCGCGTTTTATCTCATCTATTTTCCGAGAGGGAAGTGGCTTGATAGATGTCTGTTGGGGCAGGGATAACAGAAAAAAATAACGTTTACATGCGAGAGTGGAATATTATAGAAACGTTTCTTGCTAAAAACGGTGAAAATTTAGGTTTTCTAAGAAACAATATTGACAAATCACATGTGATATCTTAAACTGGAGACATCTGAGTAAAAAAATCTCTTAAATATTGTGCGGAAAGGTAGAAACCTTTCTACATTGTATTAAAGGGAGGAAAAGGCAGTGAGAAAGGCATTTTGCCGGAAACTGCAAACCTGTCGGGAGGACGCAGGTCGAAAAGATTCTCCGAAAAAATATTTCACGAGGTGAACATTATGAAGAAGAGTTTTGTAGCTATGGCTTTGATCATGGTTCTGTGCATGGCTCAGTTCCTGATCGGAAACGCAGCAGGTAAGGCGGTTGAAATCTCTGATACCGTTGTTATCCCTGAGTGGGATACCAGTGGTGCATATACTGCTGAGAAGGTAGATGGTGGCTTAAAGATTACCGGTACCGCTGCTAAGGGAGAGTACTCTTGCGTTATGGGTGCAATCAGCGGCAATGCAAAAGAGTTTGCTAAAATGCTGATCACCGTTGAAGGTAAGGCAGGAACTACTCTTAAGCTTAAATTAGAGGCTGGAACTGATGCGGCTGTTATTGAAACCGGATGGGATCAGACCATCAAAGACCCCGTTCTGGTGGATGGCGAGCAGGTGATTGAGTGGCCTTTGGATGCAGCTTGGCTGACCAGCAACGGTGGACAGAATCTGGTTATTTTCGTTAACCCCGGTGTTGCAGGTGCTTCTGAGCCTGTTATCATCAAGTCCATTAAGCTCTGCACTTCTGACTATGCAGAGGAGGAGCCTACCACTGAGGCACCTACTGAGGAGCCTACCGAGGCACCTACCCAGGCACCTACCCAGGCGCCCAGCAACACTGACGATGGTGGAAAGTTCCCTGTAGTTCCCGTTGTTGCAGCAGTTGTAGTAGTAGCAGTATTGGCAGTTGTACTTGCAAAGAAGAAGAAAGCAGCTTAATTAAGTGCGTACATTAAAATTAAGATCGAAATGACGAAATCCCCCGGCAGTTCAGTTTGATTCTGCCGAGGGATTTTTTAACTCATTATCTATTTACCGCTTCTACCAGCTTCTGGAGTACCGGTTCGAATGCCGCACCGTACCAGTGATTTTCCTCTTGTGCAGTTCTCTTGATACACTCGACAGTGTAATCTGCAGCAATCTTTGCAGATTCGTAAGCAGACTTTCCACGCATGAGAGCGCCCACAAAAGCGGAGGCGTAGATATCGCCGGTACCATGGCAGCTGTTAGGCTGCTTGCTGTGTTCGTAGTAGGAATACTGACCGTTCTCGTAGACAACCACACCATTGGTGTCGGGTTTGTAGGAGATTCCGGTGAAAATAATGTTCTTGCAGCCAAGGGCAGTAAGCTTCGCGAGAATCTCATCAATATAAGCGCGATCATATTCCGTGCGGTACTCGGTTCCGGTGAGGAAACACGCTTCGGTGAGGTTGGGAAGAACATAGTCTGCCTTTGCACAGAGAGTTTTCATCGCTTCTACAAACGCCTCGTCAAATCCCACGTACAGTTTTCCATTGTCCGCCATGGCGGGATCAACGATCTTTACGAAGTGCTCTGCGCCGGTTGCCTCGAAGATATCTGCCACATAGTCGATCTGCTTTGTGCTTCCCAGATATCCAGTGTAGATGGCATCAAATTTAATGCCCTCCTTTACCCAGTGATCCTTGATCGCAGGCATATCTTCGGTCAGATCGCGGAAGGTGAAACCGGTGAATCCGCCGGTATGGGTGGAAAGTACTGCCGAGGGAAGTACACAGGTTTCAACACCGCAGGCAGAGATAATGGGAAGTGCCACTGTAAGAGAACACTGTCCGTAGCAGGAAATATCTTGAATCGTAAGTATTTTCGGGTATGTCATCTGATTGCTCCTTTTGACCGTTCTTTCTGCCTGTGGCAGAGCGGTCGATTAATTTAGTGCATACTATACACTAATCTGGCATTAAATAAATAGCCAAAAATAAAACTTTTTACCAGTCCAGTTATCTTTTCGCCATTCCGGCAATCATTTTGCGGACGGAATCCACACGGCTTTGTTCTTCCGGAGTCAAATTTTCCCTGAGAACGCAGAGGATGACGTCGGTTTCCTCGTCGGTGAAATGGATTCCCTTCTTCTTTGCGTTTGCGTTTACGGCAAGTAAAAAAGGAAGAATGTTGTCCGGCTTTTGCTTTGACGTCTGTTCGGCCAGTTTTTCCAACCAGTTCAGTTTCCGTTCATCCATCTTCTTCAGTGTGGGGTGATCTTTCCAGGACGAAGTGTTCATGGTGAAATCCTTTCTATTTGAAATAATTGGTTTTGGGATTGTGTCAAAGGTCATCCAGCATCGCCTCGTATTCTTTGAACAGAGCCTGTTGTTCGGGATTTAGCATGGAGGAGAACATTGATCCTGCCTGATCGTTCCCGCCAAAACCGCCCATCCCACCCATCATCTGACTTAAATTGTCAAACATTCCGGAGTCAGAGAATTGCCTGACGGTTTGCATCATTTGAAATGCATTCTGCATTTGTCTAAACGAACGCTGATGCTCTTGATCGCAATAAGGGAAAATATGTTCAAACATTTCCGTGCCCTGCCCGAAATTGTCAGGGGAAGATCCATAAGGGGTCAGTGATGAGAGTGGAAGGGAAAGACACTCGCGAAGCTCCATAAATTTGATGAGGAGGATCAGCTGACGCTGTCTGGCCGGAGGAAAAAAGAAGACCAGCGTCTTCAATATCTGCAGCTGATTGCTGCAGAGCATGGCATCGAGAGGTGTCATTTTCCAGTTTTCCGGTTGTCTCATAGAAATCTCCTCTCAGTCCATTCCATTTATTCTATGCAATAGCTCTGGGGAGAATGACACAGGAGAGGAAAACAAAATTTAAAGGAATAGGCATGGAAAAGGCCGCCACATAAAGCAGGTGGCAGCCTCTTCCCTCTATTTGGTTAACAAAAAAGATGAGTTAATTAGCAGCATCCGCAGTTGTCGCGGGTAGTTGCGCATCCGCCCCAGTTGCTGGTGGTGTTGCCACAGCCGTTACCGCAGCCACCGAATCCATTGCCGCAGAAGAGCAGAATCAGGATGATCCACAGGCAGCTGTTGTCGTTACCGCCACATCCGCATCCGTCGTTGCATCCGAAACCGTTGCCACAGAAGAGCAGGATCAGGATGATCCACAGACAGCTGTTGTTGTTACCGCCGCATCCGCAGTTGTTAGAAGTTAAATCACACATGGGAGAAACCTCCAAAAGGTATTTACAATAATAGATTATGAACGTTGGCTTGACCGGTTTACCGTAATTATGGAAAAAATATAGAGAAAAGATAGACATTTTCTGTGAAAACTGGTAAACTAGCGATATAGAATTCCGAGAGCATGAAATGCGAGAAATTCGGATGTCATAGGCTAGGTCGTGATACTGGTAAATAGTAATTAAGAGGAATTGACGATGAAGGGAAAAGAAGTCTTGCATAGCGCCTACAAAGCGGCAGGAACGATAGCGAAAGATAAAGTGTTTTGGTTTTGTATGATTGCGGCGGCAGCAGTCCTCATGATCGGTACGAAATCTTCCTTCCTTTATCCGCTGAACGATTGGGTGGATTCCAATTGTTTCTATACCATGGGTAAGGCGATGGTACACGGGAAGGTGCTGTACCGCGACCTTTATGAGCAGAAAGGCCCGCTTCTTTATATGCTCCACGCTATCGGGTATCTGATCTCGCCGGGTAGTTTTACCGGTGTATACCTGATTGAGTCGGTGTGCGGCGGATTGTTCTTGTACAGTGCGCATCGCATATTAAAGCCGTACTGCGGCTGGGCAAGTATTGCGGTGCTTCCGATTCTTGGTGCGTTGGTATATTCTGCGCCGAGTCTTTCCTACGGGGACAGTGCCGAGGAGTTTTGCGTACCTATGTATGCCCTGTGTATGATGGTGTCATTTCTTTCGCTGCGTGAGGACAGGCCGGTGAGCAAATGGGGCTGTTTTCTGGCGGGCGCGATGGGGGCCTGCGTGCTGTGGATCAAATATACCATGCTCGGCTTTTTCGTGGGTTGGTTTATCGTCCCCGCTCTCATGGTACTGTTTAAGGGACAGTGGAAGAAGTTTTTCGAAATGATTTTGTGGGTGCTGCTTGGTGTGTTTGCGGCATCGCTCCCGATTTTACTGTATTTTACTGTTCACGGAGCTTTGGGTGATCTTTTTAAAGTGTATTTTTATGACAATATGACACTGTATGCCGATGTGGAGATCGATGAAGCGCAGACTTTTATGCAGAAACTTCGCAGCATCTACGACGAGGCGTACAATTCGACTGTTCGGACGTTTAAGCGAAATGTGCAGTATTCCCGCTTGACCATACTCGGTGCCCTGTGGATTTTGCTGTTCGAGAAATGGAAGGTAAAAATTCACCTGTTGATCACCTTTTTCTTTACCTGCCTGACCGTGTACGGAGGTGGCCGCGGGTATGTTTACTACGGATTTATCCTGGCGGCATTTTCCATGTTTGGATTTATTCCGATCTGTGGAATGTGTGAGTTGACGACCATTTTAGCGAAGAAGTGCATGCCTAAGGTTAAGTTGAGAGCGGCAGTTAAGAAGGTGGCAGGCTGGACCTGTGCGGCAGTCATTGTTGTGGTGAGTGTGTTTGTGACTTACCGGCTCAGCGGAAACACGTACATGTTTGAGTACGAGAAGGAGGACATGCCTCAGTATCAGTTCGCCGAGATCATCAATCAGAAGGAAGACGCGACGTTACTGAACTACGGATTTTTGGACGGCGGATTTTATACAACCACCGGAATTGTCCCTAACTGTCGGTTTTTCTGCTATTTGAATATTCCGCTTTCCGACGTGATGGATACCCAGCGGGAGTTTATTCGCGAGGGGAAGGTGGATTTTGTGGTGACGAGAAGTTATAAATTGAATGCAAAGAATTATGAATGTATTGCAAAAGCCTCCATGTTTTTTGACACGAAGGTTTACGATTATTATCTGCATCGATTAATTGAAGAATAGGAGGTTTGGACGCATGAAAAAGACAGTGCTTTATCTGGTGATTCCCTGTTATAATGAGGAGGAGGTTTTGCCGGAGACAGTAAAACGCTTAAACGAGGTGCTTCACGGCATGGTTGACTCCGGAAAAATCAGCGCGGACAGCCGCATGGTCTTTGTGAATGACGGCTCGAAGGATCGCACATGGGAGCTGATCAGCAAATATTCCGATGAAAATCCCTTTGTCTGTGGAGTGTGTCTTTCCAGAAACCGCGGCCATCAGAATGCGCTGCTGGCTGGCCTTACGACGGCGAAGCGCTATGCGGACGCAGTGGTTTCTCTG
Source organism: Lachnospiraceae bacterium (assembly GCA_017437205.1). Taxonomy (GTDB): domain Bacteria; phylum Bacillota; class Clostridia; order Lachnospirales; family Lachnospiraceae; genus RGIG423. Next base: position 195 of record JAFSBP010000204.1, on the reverse strand, counting down.
GATGCGGATTTACAGGATGATGTGGGGGCTATCGAAAAAATGGTGGATGCCTATCATGCGGGAAATGATATTGTCTACGGTGTGCGTTCCGCCCGCGACACCGATACGTGGTTTAAGCGGACGACGGCAGAAGGATTTTATAAGGTGATGAAGTTCTTGGGTGTGGACATCGTGTTCAATCACGCAGACTACCGT
>JAFSBP010000203.1 GCA_017437205.1 Lachnospiraceae bacterium | reverse complement strand
TTCAGAGGAGCAGGAAGGTACTGAGGAGCATTTGCCCGAGGATGGCGACGGTGAGGGTGACTTCCCGGTAGCTGACGAGGAGTTGGCAAAAATCCTCGCTCAGATGTACGAGAAGGTGCCTGCGGTTAAGGAGATTGCCCTTGGCGACCCCATGCCCATTGACTTGACCGGGGAAGACTTTTCCTACTGGTTGGGAACCACCGATGCCTCCGGTATTGACGCGGCAATCTACTCTGAGCCCATGATGAGTTCCGTGGCATACTCTGTCTGCCTGGTTCGCGCGAAGGACGGCACAGATGTCGAGCAGCTGAAGAAAGATATCTTTGATAAGGTAAATGCAGTGAAGTGGCTGTGTGTGACCGCGGAGAAGGTGCTTGTGACTAACAGTGACAATACCATCCTGCTGGTGATGACCAATGCCGATGTGACCGCGGATATGTACAACGCATTTTCCGAGGTGATGGGCGGCAAGCTTGGCGAAAAACTTGAGCGTAACGGAGAGTAATTGACATGCTGTTTTCAAGCATACCCTTTTTGTACTACTTTTTGCCGCTGGTATTGTTGATTTATGCCCTGGTTCCATTCCGGGGCAAAAATCTTGTCCTGCTGGCGGCCAGCCTGTTTTTCTATTTTTACGGAGAGCCGGTTTATGTGCTTTTGATGCTGGGAAGTATTTTGTCGGCCTACCTGCACGGTCTGTTGATCGACCGGTTCCGCAGCACGAAGCTGGGAAAAGTGTTTTTGGTCTCCTCGGTGGTGACCAGTCTGCTTTTGCTGGGATTTTTTAAGTACGCAGACTTTTTTATCACAAATATCAACAGTCTGACCGGCAGCGAGATCAAATTGTTGAAGCTGGCACTGCCAATCGGAATTAGTTTCTATACCTTCCAGACCTTGAGTTATACTGTGGATGTGTACCGCGGGGAGGCAAAGGTGCAGAAAAGTTTTATCCGTCTGGCCACCTATGTGGCGCTGTTTCCACAGCTGATCGCAGGACCGATTGTCCGCTATACCACGGTGGAGGAGGAGCTTTCCAGCCGAAAACACACGCTAAAGGACGCGGCTGAGGGCGGTGCCCGCTTTGTGTACGGTCTGGCGAAGAAGATTTTGATTGCAAACCTTTTGGGTGAGCTGTGCAATATTTTTCGCAATTCCGGGGAGAAGACGGTAGGATTTTACTGGATTTATGCAATCGCCTTTTCCCTGCACATTTATTTTGACTTTTCCGGTTACAGTGATATGGCTATTGGTCTGGGAAGGATCTTCGGCTTTCATTTTCTGGAGAACTTCAATTACCCTTATATTTCCAAGAGCGTCAGCGAGTTTTGGCGTCGCTGGCACATGTCCCTCGGCAGTTGGTTCAGGGATTACGTGTATATCCCGCTGGGCGGCAATCGGGTGAGCAAGTGGAAATGGTTCAGAAATATCGCCATTGTCTGGTTTTTGACCGGATTTTGGCACGGAGCGGACTGGAATTTTATTGTATGGGGTGTATATTTCGCTGCGTTTCTTTTGTTGGAGCGTCTGTGGCTGGGTGACTTGCTTGGGAAGCTTCCCAAGGTGATCAATCATCTCTATGTGTTGTTTGTAATTGTCATCAGTTTTGTGATTTTCAATGCCAACGGAATGGATCAAGCGATTCAGGATATTCGGGGAATGTTTGGAGGTTTGGACATTCCGCTGTGGGGAGCGGAGACGGCTTATTATCTGAGAAGCTACGGTGTCGTGCTGATTGTGGCTGTTTTCGGTGCTACGCCTCTTACTCGCCGATTGATTGAAAGGGCGAAGGAAAATCAGACGGTGCAGAAGGCACTGGTGGTGGTTGAACCTTTGGTGCTTGCGCTGCTGTTGCTTGTAATGACCGGATATCTGGTGGACGGTTCATTCAATCCGTTTTTGTACTTCAGGTTTTAACAAGATGACAGTTTGGCGAAAATATAATTCCGACAAAAGGCGAATGCGAAAGCAGAGGAGCCGGGGGTTGACAACGATATATGCCGCTCAAGTGTGGCAGAATGGAGTATAAATGAAAAAAGAAAGTCAAGACGCCGTGCGTGTGGAGAAGTTTCGCTTCATCACAAGCTTGGTGGTTATGGCCGTGATTTTGTTTGGCGGGGCAATTCTCTGCCTGGCAAAGTCGCCGGATGAGATATCCTTAAGTGAGCGGCGAAAATTAGAGCAGTTCCCGAAGCTCACATGGGAAGCAGTGGCAGACGGCGAGTGGATGGTGGATTTTGAAAAGTATACGCTGGATCAGTTTCCGTTCCGTGACCGGATGCGCAGCGTAAAGGCGTATGTGCAGCAAAATCTGTTCATGCAGAAGGACAATAACGGAATCTATGTGGTGGACGGCAATGTGGGGAAACTTGAGTATCCGCTGAATGAAAACAGCGTCATCAATGCAGCGAACAAATTCAATGCTCTCTATGACAAATATATGGCCGGCACCGATGTGAAGGTGTACACCAGCGTGATTCCGGACAAAAATTACTTTTTAGCGGCGGAAAACGGTTATCTCTCCGTGGATTACGAGCAGATGATGAAGCTGTATACGAAAAATATCCGCAATATGAGCTATATCGATATTTTTTCACTGCTGGAAGCGGAGGATTATTACCGCACTGACAGTCATTGGAGCCAGGAAAGGATCGTGGATGTGGCGATGAGACTGGCCGAGGCGATGGGGGCTGCGGACCGGATATCCGGTGAATATGAGATGAAGGAGCTGACACCGTTCTACGGTGTGTACTACGGTCAGTCAGCCATGTCACTTCAGCCCGACGTGATCCGCTATCTGACCAATGAGGTTATCGAAAAGTGTACTACCTACAACGCGGAGAATGGGAAGACAGCGCCGGTATACAATTTGGATAAGTTTTCCGGGATGGACCCTTACGATATCTTCCTCTCCGGTGCGACACCACTCATTACCATCACAAATCCCAACGGGGAGAAGGGGAAGGAACTGGTGATTTTCAGAGATTCATTTGGATCGTCCCTGGCGCCTCTATTGATCGAGGGGTACGAGACGATCACACTGGTGGATATTCGGTATATGCATAGTAATTTGTTGCCCAAGTATATTGAGTTTAAGGATCAGGATGTGCTGTTTTTGTACAGTACGATGGTACTAAATAGCAGTAATATGCTGCACTAGTATAGATAATGCCCTCCCGGGAGCAGGAAAAATGTGCTTCCGAGAGGGCATTTTGGTATGAATATTATTATCCGCAAAAGTTGACGAAAAGAAAAATGTAGTGTATCATAATGGTGTAGAAAAGAAAAATGCTTTGATAAATATCGGAGGTGCACATATGCAGAC
>JAFSBP010000202.1 GCA_017437205.1 Lachnospiraceae bacterium | reverse complement strand
GATCGTCTCGAATATCTGGCTTCCGAATTTCTCAATGTTCTTTGCAACTCTGGCAATCGCTCTGCTTTTTGCAGCCTCCAGTTTCTCTTCTGTAAAGGCTTTCGGCGGCAGAAATCTTTCCGAATGTTCCAATTTTACCATGATCACTCATCCCTTTCTTTCCCGCAATTACACTGCATCAAAATATTTATCCAACAGTGCCACACTGTTCTCGTAGATCTCTCTAAAGGTATATTTCTCCTTGATCTCCGTCTCCAGGCTTCCCCTCACCTCGTTCATGAACGGACCCTGATAACCAATCCCCTTCAAAAGTGAGATCAGTTCGCCACAGTCAATCTTTCCGGTTCCAAGCAGCCAATGACGCTCGTCCACGAAATCATAGTCGGACAAGTGAATGGTCGCAATCTTGTGTCCGACAGCCGCAACAAAGTCCTTGTGGGACTCTCGGAGAAGATGGTTTACATCAAAACAAACTCTTAAGGATTCATCTGCCGATAATAAGTACAACATTTCTTTGGTGTCACGGCCAAGACAGGTTCTTGGTAGATTTTCTACCGCAAGCGTTACACCACACTCTTTCGCTACTTTCGCCAGACTATTTAAGGAATCCCTCGCATTCTCCAGTCGAACCGACCGCTCACTCTCCTCAATGGGTTCGAAGCTGGGGTGTGCCACTACCACCTGCGCACCAAGTTTTGCGGCATAACCAATCATCTCACCATACTTTTCCACCGCATACACTCTTTTTTTCCGGTCATTGCAGGAAATATCATAATAATCGTGTCCAAACGGTATATGCAGTGACCAGATATTGACTCCGTTTCTCGCTGCTGCCGCCTTTATTTTCTCCACGTCATGGGAAGTGATCGCCGTCGTCTTCACATCCGGATCATCATACTCCGCGATATGGCAAAGAGCAAATTCCATGTGCTTAAAGCCCAGTCTTCCCAATTCATCAAATACTTCTTCGGTAATTTTTTTTCTGGTACCGCCGGTACCAACACCTATCTCCCAGCGTTTCATATGCGCTTAACCTCCAGTCTCTCGAACACATTTTATCCCAACAGCTCCAACAACTCACGATGTACACGATCGAACAACTCCGCACTGGACTCGTAATCATCAAAGCCTCTGCACACCTTTCGGATCAACTCATCCGCTATCTCACCTGATTTTTTCTTTGCCAACAATTCAAACAGCTCGTAATCGCAGGCCGCCTGACGCTGGATGTGGCCACGCACCGCGTACCAGGGCTTCAATTCCCCGTTTCTCGCCGGATAGACCACAAATGAGTTTCCGGCAGGCAGACGCTTTCCGGGGGCGGTTCTGGGACAGGTATCCCTCTCCACTTCCTCTCTGTGCAGATGGTATCCGTAGTGGAGGAAGCCAGGACAGCGGTAAAGATAACACATCCACATGGGCAGACGGCTGACGGTGAGGGGCAGATCCATAACACGGTTCATCATAGACCCCGCCGGGTAGCCGCAGGTGTAGATCCATACTTCCTCACCCAGCTTTTGAAGGGTTTGGTACTCGGCAATATCCTTCTCATATGTGGCCTGCTTCACTACCCACACATCCAGTGCTCCCTGAATATTGTGGGTTTCCACCGGATCGTTGATGATCACGCCCGGCATGCATTTCCGGCAGATTCCGGACATGGCACGGTAAGAGAGGGCATTTCTCTGCTGAGGCTCATCCACAAGGCACTGCATATAGTGCTCCTGCCAGTTATTCTCCACCACACACTCCCATGCCTTGGTAAAGTACAGCTTCATCTGGCGGTATCCCTCCATGGAAGTCACTGAAACCTCTTTATCCCAGAGCAGATAAATATCATCTCTATCCCACTGCAGCCATCTCGCAGTGAATCCGCCCATCACATATTTAAAACCGTATTGAAGCGCCAAATTTCCCACCATGGCCGCATGGCTGAAGTCAAAATCCACTACCTTACCTTCTTCATTGCGGACAGGATCTCCGGCAGGAATCATCAAATAGTCATTTCGCATTTCTATCTGGTTCTCAAAATAAGCGCATAAGAGACTCCGGTACTCCTCAGAACCGATCTCCACACCATGCATCTTTGCCAGCCACGGGTAGTAGATCCAGTTTACCATATGGAACGCAGCATCCTTAAGCTCCGGAATCTGCGCCTTATAAACTGTCAACGATACCGGCAGAACCAGCGTTTCCTCATTGATCTGCAATTCAACGACACCCTCGCAAAGACCGGGCACAGCATCCTTATCTACATTCAGTCGCACATAAAAGGCAGCCCACCCGGCCCACAGTGTTCCATCCTCCAGCGGACGGGTGATGTCGTAAACCTCAAACGGTGCCTTTCTGGTTACAAAATGTTTCACGCTCTCATAATCGAGTGTGGTAAAGATGGTTGCATCACTGTTCTGCTCCACATAGGCGGGCAATAACTGGTATACAACCACCTCACAGCTTAGTCCTTTTACAGACACACGGATGTTCTCCCCGCCGGCTAACGTCTTATCTGTCAGCACCTGAAAACAGACGTCTGCGTTTCTCGCGCTGTGCAGGTATGCTTTCACCTTTTTCCCCAGCCTGGTGTCGGGATATATCCACTCATTTTCCGAAAAAATCTGATAATTCATACCCTCGCTCTCCTTTACCCCAGCGTTCTATGATAAATCTTCATAAAGTCTTCTTCCGTCACACCTCCCGAATCTGGTAAGAAATTCATGTTTGGATGATGTCCGCACAACACTGACCGATGGTCGGTTCCCCCCATTTTATAGAGACCTCTCTCCTCACAGAAACGGTCAAAAAACTGCTTAACATCTTCCTCCATGTCGGGATGATGGGTCTCAAAACCCATTACCCCCATCTCAACCAATTCCTCTGCGTGTTCCATCATATCTCTCTTCGGGTGTGCTACAATCGGAACGCCTCCCGCCTTTCGGATCGCTTTGACCACATCTTCAAGCTTCGGATACACTGAACCGGCGAGTGCCCTGACCTTTGCCTGCCGCTCCCTGTCACGGCCCGTAAAGTTTTCCCGATGCCATTCTTTGTACTCTTCCGGCTGATACAAGCCTTTTTTGCTGAGCACCTCCCAAATCTGGTTACAGCAGAGGTATTCATTCTCCGGAAATGCTTCCTGCACTTCCTGCCATGTCACGTTGCCGCGGATATTTCCCTTTTCTACCGCCCACTGTAAAAGTATCTGCGAGCGTTTGGATGTGTTTTTACACTCTTCCTGCATCAATTTCTGCAAATCCGGATCAAGCGGGTTAAAATCAATGCCCACCAGATGGATATTTCTCCCTAATCCTTCCACGGAGAACTCACAGCCTAGAAGAGAAAGCATACCCTTTTTACGGGCAGCCTTCTGCAAACGGTAACAACCGCCGATGTTATCGTGGTCAGTTAAAATAATTGCCTTATGCCCCAGCTCTGCCGCCACCTCGACCAAGTCCTCCGGCGTAAAATCTGCATCGGAAAACGTAGAGTGCAGATGACAATTTGCGAAATAAACCATTTTTCCCTCCTACTGATGTACGATTTCATCCAAAATCAAGTCGCTGTAAACACCGCCCAATTCCTTGAGACCTTTTGCGATTAAGGAGCCGTACTTCACCGCTCCCTCATAGCGAAGATGAGTATTGTCAGAGGATGCCGCCGGATGCTCAGGATATTCTCCCGCCTCAAAAATCATGTGCCATCTTCGGCTCTTCACCTCACCGGCCTCCTCCAT